>JBFMHB010000001.1 GCA_040752915.1 Acidobacteriota bacterium | reverse complement strand
CGGGCCCTCGGCCCGCCCTCCTCCGATCGCGGCGCGCAGGCTTCACGGAAAAGCCGCGGAGAACCGCTTGCGCCCCGAGGCGCTTGTAAACGGCCTTCTAGTTCTTCTTGGTTTTCTTTCCGGCCGGGGCGTTCTTTTGGACGACCCGCACGGTCTCCCGCGCGATCATGAGTTCCTCGTTGGTGGGCACCACCAGGACGTCCACTTTGCTCGCGCTGGAGGAGATGATCTTCTCCCGGTCGGGGGACTCGTTCTTCTTCGGATCGAGATGGATCCCGAGGTAATCCAGGTTGGAGCAGGCGACCTCCCGGACCCGGGCGTCGTTCTCGCCGATCCCCGCCGTGAACACGATGGCGTCCACCCCGTTCATGGAGGCGGCGTAGGTGCCGATGTACTTTCGGATGCGGTAGCAGAACATCTTGAAGGCCATCTCAGCGCGCTCGTTGCCCTCGGCGATGGCCTTGTGGATGTCCCGCATGTCGTGGCTCACGCCCGAGACGCCGAGCAGGCCGCTCTTCTTGTTGAGGGTGGCGACCACGCCCTCGGCGTCGGTTTTCTCCACCTCGGCCATGTAGGGGATCAGGGCCGGGTCGATGTCGCCCGAGCGCTGGCCCATCATGAGGCCGTTGAGGGGCGTGAGGCCCATGGAGGTCTCGAGGGACTTCCCGTTCTGGATGGCCGTGATGGAGCACCCGTTTCCGAGATGGGCCGTGATCATCCGGAGGGACTCGAGGGGCTTTCCGAGGATCTCCGCGGCGCGATTGGCCACGAACTGGTGGGAGGTGCCGTGGAAACCGTACCGGCGCACGCCGTGGCGTTCGTAGTACTCGTAGGGGATGGCGTACAAGAAGACGTGCTTGGGCATGGTCTGGTGGAAGGCCGTGTCGAAGACCGCCACCTGGGGCACGGTGGGGCAGAGCTTCTGGCAGGCCTCGATCCCCGTAAGGTTGAGGGGGTTGTGAAGGGGGGCGAAGCGGATGCAGTCACGGATCGCGTCCACCACCTTGGTTTCGAGAAGGGCCGACTCGTGAAACTGCTCGCCCCCGTGGACGACCCGGTGGCCGATGGCGACGATCTCGTCCACTCCCTTCAGAACGCCGTACTCCTTGTCCGTGAGGGCGTTGAACATGTCGCTCACGGCCACGGCGTGGTTCGGGATTCCGGATCGGATCGTGATCTTGCCGACGCCGACCGATTCGTGCTTGAGGCTGGCCGCCTCGGAGCCGATCCGCTCCACCAGACCCTTGGCGGAGATTCGTTCGTTCTCCATGTTAAAGAGCTGGTACTTGAGCGAGGAACTTCCGCAATTGATGACCAGAGTGTTCATCTCTTGTCTCCGTAAGACCCGCCGGGGGTCCGCTTGGGTGAGCGGGGCGGCGCCCCGCCTGGGTTTTTTCAGCCGAGTACCTGGGCCCCGGTAAGGGCGGCCACGTTGACGATGTCCGAGACTTTGCATCCCCGGGAAAGGTCGTTGGCCGGTTTGGCCAGACCCTGCAGGACGGGGCCGATGGCCTCCGCCCCGCCGAGACGCTCCACGGCCTTGTAACAGATGTTCCCCGCATTCAGATCGGGGAAGACAAGGACGTTGGCCCGTCCCGCCACGGGGCTTCCCGGCGCCTTCCGCTCGCCGACGGTCGGGACGAGGGCCGCATCCATCTGGAGTTCGCCGTCCACGGCCAGATCGGGCCGGCGCTGGCGTACGATCTCCAGGGCCTTGCGGATGCGGTCGATGTTCTCGTGCTCCGCGCTTCCACGGGTGGAAAAGGAGAGGAGCGCCACCTTGGGGTCCATATCGCAGAAGGCTCTGGCGCTGTGAGCCGAGGCGATGGCGATGTCGGCGAGCTGCTCGGCGTTGGGAAACGGGATGGCCGCGCAGTCCGCGAAGATCATGAGGCCGTCCTGGCCGAATTTGGGATCGGGATGGATCATGATGAAGCACGAGGACACGGACTTGATCCCGGGGGCGCATCCGAGAACCTGGATCGCCGCCCGCATGACGAGGGCCGTGGTGTTGTGCGCCCCGCTCACGCACCCGTGGGCGTATCCGCGCCGGACCATGAAGTCGCCGAAAAAGACGTTGTCCGAAACCGCCTCGCGGGCCTGATCCGGGGTCATGCCCTTGGCCTTCCGCATGCCGTGGAACTCGTCGGCGAATTCCTCCAGCCACGGGGAGGCACGGTGATCCAGGACCTTCACCCCTTCGATTCCGGGCGCACCGGGACCCAGGGCTTCCTCCACCTGTCGAGGGGTGGCGAGGAGGGTCACCTCGGCGAATCCCTCTCGGGCTACCTCGACGGCGGCCTGGACCATGCGTTTGTCCATGCCTTCGGAGAGCACGATGTGCGGCCTCCGGGCCTTCACTTTGGCCTTGATCCGATCCATCACGTGCATGGTGTTCCTCCTGGCCCCCCGCTTTGGCGGCATCCGCCCTTCAACCTCCCTCGGAAGGCCGGGCCGATGTCAGTCCTCCGGAGCGCGGGCGGGATCCGTGGTGGGGCGGGGGGGGCTTGTGGTCTCTTGAATCTCCTGTTCGTCGGCGCCCGGGGCGGGTCGCCGCCAGGTGGGGGATTATACTCTGGGCCCTCCCTGGCGAAGCGGAACATCCCGAGCCAGAAGGGCCATAGGGGCAATTCACCCGAAGCACGCGGAGGGTGTGTGTGCGCGCTCACTCCCTTTCGAAGGGGTGTCCCTCGGCGTGGAAATCGGGAAGGTAGTGGGAAGCGCTCCGCAACTCCTGGACGTAGCCCTCCTCTAACCCTTCTTTTTCAAGGGCTTCCAGGACGCGAGCGTATTCTCCCTCGTGAAGGGGGCGAGATAGGAGGGGATGCCCCACCGCGCGGTGGCGCGGAAAATACTGGGCGAGAAGACTCACCGCCACGCCCTTCCCCAGGGCCGACGACAGGAACCGGAGGACTTCGGCGGATTGGGACAGGCGGTTGGGAAGAACCAGGTGCCGGACCAGGAGGCCCCGCCGGGCCAGCCCGTTTTCGTCCATTTCCAGGGGGCCCACCTGCCGCCACATTTCGGCCAGCGCCGCCTGAGCGTTCGGAACATACCCGACGGCGTCCGAAAGTTCCCTGGCCACGGGCTCGTCGAAGTACTTCATGTCAGGCATGTACACGTCGACGATCCCGTCGAGGAGCGCGAGGGTCGAGGCGGAGTCGTAGCCGCCCGAGTTGTACACCACCGGTATCTTCAGGCCGCGGCGGGCGGCGAGGGCCAGGGCCTCCACCGCCTGAGGAACGACGTGACTGGGGCTGACCCAGTTGAGGTTGTGGACGCCCTGACCCTGGAGCTCGAGGTACAGGGCGGCCAGTTCCTCCGCCGAGAGGGCGCCGTCGCCCGGTCGCCAGTCCTGGCTGATCTGAGCGTTCTGGCAGTAAAGGCAGGCCAGATTGCAGTGGGCGAAGAAGACGGTGCCGGAGCCGCGGCTCCCGCTGATGCACGGTTCCTCGCCCCGGTGCACACAGTGGGAGGCCACCTCCGCCCGGCGTCCGGTGCGGCACACGGCTCGCCGGTCGAGGAGGCGTTTCACCCGGCAGTTCCTGGGGCAGACCCGGCACTCGGAGAGGAGGTCGAGAAGCGCCTCAACGCGCCGGTTCAGCTCGCCGGATTCGAGGAGGCCCAGGTACGAGGGATAGGGTCCGGAGGTCATGCGGTCGCTCGCGGAAGGAGGGGACTTTTCAGGATCCGACAGGGTCGAATCCCTCCGGCGGAATCCGGTAGGCGCCGATCCTATCCATGGTGGCGTTAAAGTCCTCCACAATCCTTCGCAGAATGTCCCTCACCGGCCCACGGGTCCGCACCAACCCCGCCACCTGGCCCATCATGACCGAGCCGCGCGTCACGTCCCCCTCCATGACCGCGGCGCGCAAGCGGCCCACGGCCAGGCCTTCGATCTCTTCCCAGGGAGCTCCCTGTGCCTCCATTTCATGGAATTCCTGGGTCAGCATGTTCTTGAGGGCGCGGACCGGCTTGCTGATGGAGCGGCCCGTGACGGCGGTGGATCGGTCCGAGGCCTTGAGGATGGCCTGCTTGTAGTTTTCGTGCGCCCGGGATTCGTCGGCCACCACGAGGGCGGTCCCGAGCTGGATCCCCTGGGCGCCGAGGGCGAAGGCCGCCGCCATCCCACGGCCGTCGGCCACTCCGCCGGCGGCGATGACGGGGATGCTCAGGGCGTCGACCATCTGGGGGATCAGCGGCAGAGTGGCGGTATCGCCGATGTGGCCGCCGGCTTCCTCGCCCTCGGCGACGATGGCGTCGGCGCCCGACCGTTCGAGCCGGCGCGCGAGGGCCACCGAATTGACCACGGGCACCACCCGGACGCCGGCGGCCTTGAGTTCCGCGATGACCGGCCCGCTGTTGCCGGCCCCCAGGGTGACCACGGGGACCCTCTCCTCGCGGACCACGTCCACGCACGCCTTGAAGTTGGGCGAGAGGAGGATGAGGTTGACCGCGAAGGGGCGGTCCGTGAGGGTCCGGATCTTGCGAATCTCCTCCCGCAAGAGTTCCCCCGGCATGTTGCCGGTCGCGATGCAGCCCAGGCCGCCCGCCTCGCTCACGGAGGCGGCGAGGACCGCCTCGGATACCCAGGTCATTCCCCCCTGGAGAATGGGAAGCCGGATCCCCAGAATGCGGCAGACGGCGTTGTCTATCACGGCGAAGCCCCCCGTTTGGAGAACCATCCCCCCGACCCCAGGGCCCGGGAGAACTCTTCGAAGGCGGCGCGCTCTTCCGGCTTCGCGTAACGGCCCTCCAAGGGAAGGTAATGCAGGTAAAGGCACAGCCGCCAGGCCAGGATCTCGAGCTTGGGATCCTCCATCTCCCCTCGGGCCGAGGCGAGAAGGATGTCCCGGACGGGCGAAAACCGGACGGGTGGGGCGTCGCGCTCGTTCACCGATCCGTCGCCGGTGGCTTCGCCCTGAAGGGCGGGATTCACGCGCGCCGCGCAGAGGTGGATCTTCTCTGAGGACTGGCCGTGGGAGGGAAAGAAGCCTCCCCCGAGGGGGACCACGTCCCGGGGCTGGATCCCGTAGCCGGTCTCCTCCAGGACTTCCTCCACGACCCTGCGGACAAGACCCTCGGGTCCGAGGTCTCCGGGCTCCAGGCTCCCCGCCACCGCTTCCGGCACGGTCTGATAGGGACGGGGGTCATCGACGGCGAGGGCAAGGTCCCTTCGAAAGTAGACGGGCACGCGGATGCCCGGTCGCCAGGCCATGGCCGGGGCCCCTCCCTCCTCGTGGAAAAGCCCGATCGCCACGGCGTCGTACCCGCGGCGGTGGATGTACTCGTAGAGGTAAGGCCGCGACGTCCCACCGTCGGCGTAGACGTTTCGGTACTTCAGCCGAACGAGGGTGAGGAACCCGCCTTCATCCGGTCCGGGTTCTCCGGCCACCTCCACCGCCACCACGGTCCGGGGGTGTGCCACGTCAGGCCTCCACGGGGTGGAACCGGAAGGAGAGGGGCTTTTCTTCTTCGATGCGGCCGACGGGGGAGTCGGGATCGTGTTCGAGAAAGAGAAGCCAGTCCTCGCGGGCCGCCTCGGGAAGCACCCGTCGCTTGGTCTCGAGCGTCACCGTCGGATGGAGGTCGTAGGCCATGATCCAGGGGAGGGGGATGTGGTGGCGTGTGGGGACGCAATCCCCCATGTAGAGCGCCTTCCGGTTCCCCGACTCCAGCAGCACGCCTTGCATCCCGAGAGTGTGGCCCGGGAGGGGGAACAGCCTCACGCCGGGCGCCACCTCCACCTCGCCCTCGGCGAGCTCCAGGCGCCCCTGGGAGCGGAGGGGCTCGTAATTCTCCGCAAAGTAGGAGGCCCGGTTTCGTTCGTGGGCCGCCACCGCGTCCTCGTATTCCCTCTTCTGCACGACATACCGGGCGTTGGGAAAGGAGGCGACGGCTCGTCCCGATTCGTCCCGCCGCGTGTTGCCCCCGGCGTGGTCGAAGTGGAGGTGGGTGTTGACGACCACGTGGATGTCCTCGGGTTTGAGCCCGACGGCTCCGAGGGCCTCGGGCAGGAGCCAGGGCCCCATGGCGTACATTTCGTGAAACTTCGAGTCCTCCTTCTCGCCGGCACCCGTGTCCACCAGGAGGTTCATGCCGCCCGAACGGACCAGGAGGACGTTCATGGCCATGGCGATCCGGTTTTTCTCGTCGGGGGGCATTTTCTTCTCCCATAGGACCCGGGGAACGACGCCGAACATGCTTCCGCCGTCCAACCGGAACCGGCCCGCGACGAGGGACAGGACTTCCATTTCTCCAAGGCGCACGCTGATCTCCTTACTCGTCTTGCTCGTCACTCCCCGGTGCGACGGGTGGGGGGGGGACCTCTCTGAGGGGTAGAACAACGGTGAACCGGCTTCCCATTCCTACCTTCGATTCCACAGTGATCGCGCCGTCGAGGAGTCGGGCGCAGCGGTCGGCGATGGAGAGCCCGAGGCCCGTCCCCGCATGCCGTCGGGAGTCCGAACCGTCCACCTGCCGGAATTCCTCGAAGATCCTGCCGGTCTCCTCGGGCGGGATGCCCCGGCCCGTGTCGGAAACCTCCACTCGGAGACGACCGTCGGAGGCCTCCGCGGTGAAGGTGGCCCCTCCTTCCCTCGTGAACTTGGCGGCGTTGCTCAGGAGGTTCCGGAGGATCCTGCTCAGCAGCTCGGGGTCGGTCCAGGCGACGGGGGGCAGGTCTTCGGACAGCACCCTCTCCAGACGGAGCCCCTTCTGCGTGAAGAGCGGTTCCGACTCGTCGAGAAGGGACGTGAAAAAGGCCCCCATTTCCACGGGTCGCTCCTGGACCGTAAAGGCCGCGCGCTTCAGCTTGGCCAGGTCCAGCATGTCCCCGATGATGTCGAGGAGCTGGCGGGCGTTCCGGAGAAGGATCTCCAGGTGACGCGCCTGGACGGGGGTGAGAGACCCGCCGCCGCGTTGGAGGGATTCGGCCGAGATGAGGATCGTGGTGAGGGGGGTCCGCAGTTCGTGGGTCACATTCGCCACGAACTGCTCCTGCAGGCGGTTGGCCTCCTCGAGTTGGGCCACGGTCTTCTTCAGCTGGGTGTGGTGGCGGACGAGCTGTTCCCGGGTCCGGTAGAACTCGGACACGTCCCGGAGGATCCCCAGGAACGACGTGGAACGGCGCGAGGGTTGGGAGGGAGCCACGGTGAGAAGGCCCCAGAAGGCGTTCCCGGACTTCGAAAGGACCCTGACCAGCTTGTTCCGGATTCCCTCGCGGAGGATCCGGTGGGTTCCCACCAGGCGCAGGCGGCGGATTTCGTCGGGCGGCAGGAAGGCCTGGAGGTCGAGGGGTCGCCCGACCACCTCCTCCGGGTCCACGCCGAGGACCACCCGCAGGGCGGGGTTGACGTATTCCACCTTCAAGTCGCGGGAGAGCACGAAAATGACGTCCGTGGACTGGTCCGTGAGAGTCCGGAACTGGTCCCTGAGGCGCAGGTTCTCCCGTACGAGCGCTTCCGAAGCGGAGGGGGCCAGGAGCCAGATGACCCGTCCGGCCGACCCTCCGCCGTCGTCGGGCAGGGGATCCTCCAGGGCCAGGAACGTCCGGAGCTGACCCGAGACGCTCCGCTCCACCGGCACGCCGTCCACGCCCGGGAGCGTGCCGGGAAGGCGCTCCCGGAGGGCGCGCAGCAACCCCGGCCAGACCTTCTCCAGGGGGACGCCGGCGAGGTCCTCCGGGGGAGAACCGAGGATCCGACCGGCGCTGGTGTTGGCGAAAAGAACACGGCTGTCGGGATCGAGAGCGAGGATGGCCTGGGGGATCCCGGCCAGGAATCTCTCCAGAAGCGGATCCAGTCTTCGCGGAAGGTCCTCCACTTCGCCCTCCCGTCTCAAGACGCCGGCCAGTGGGCCACGGAATTCTCCAGGCGGATGCCCGCAACTTCCACGGTCACCCGGTCTCCCGGCGACAGGCGGCCCACGCCCGAAGGGGTCCCGGTGGCGATGAGGTCTCCGGGCAAGAGCGTCATGGCCCGCGAGATGTACCGGACCAGATCGGGGATGGGGAACGCCATGTCGGCCGCCCGTCCTTGCTGGACGGGACGTCCGTTCAGCTCCGTGGTCACCATCAGGTTTTCCCAGTCCGGCTCCGTCTCCATCCAGGGTCCGAAGGGGCAGAAGGTGTCGAAGGACTTTGCCCTCGTGAATTGGACGTCCAGGCGCTGGAGGTCCCTGGCCGTCACGTCGTTGAGGGGGGTCACCCCGGCGAGGTAGATGAGGGGGTCATGGCCGTCGGGAATCCTGTGGCACGTCCTTCCCACCACCAGAGCGATCTCCCCTTCGTACTCCACCTGTTCCGAATCCTCGGGAAGGAGGATGGTCCCTCCCGGGGCGAGGACGGAGGAGGGTGCCTTGAGGAAGAGGAGGGGGCGGTCCGGCATCGGGTTCCCGAGTTCCCGGGCGTGCTCCACGTAGTTCCGGCCCACGCAGACGATCTTCGAAGGTGTGGAGGGAGGCAGCAGGACGGCTTCGCCAGGTGGGACGCGGACCCCTTCCGGGGTGATCCAGGCATGATCCTCCAAAACCCTGACGGGTACCTTCCGCCCGTTGAGAAGAACCCTTCCTACCCGCATGTCAAGGCCTCCTCGATGGACTCTTGGAGCAGAATCCCCCGGAAGACGACGCGGGCCTCCCCGGTGAGGCGGAAGGTCGGGGGTGTGCCGGAGATCTCGACCGACAGCTCCTGGCCGGACCGGACGCCCAGCCGGACTCTTGGGCCGGTCAAGCCCCTACGGTGGAGAACCCACGCCACGGCCGTAGCTCCGGTCCCGCAAGCCAGGGTCTCGGCCTCGACGCCCCGTTCGAAGGTGCGCATCGGGAAGGGCTCCCCCTTCGTTGTGGAGACGAAGTCCACGTTGGCTCCCTCCGGACCGAGCTCCGGGGCGGAGCGCAAGGCGGCGCCGAGGGCGGCCACCGGCACCGTTTCGACGTCCCGGACGAAGACCACGAGGTGAGGCACGCCCGTTCGGGCCAGGAGCCCCGTCAAGGTCCTTCCCTGAACCTCCACCGGGATGGGGGCCGGTTCCTCCGTGGCCCCGGGGACCTCCACCTCCACTCGCGAATCGGGCAGGACGCGGGCCGAGAACACCCCCGCCGGGGCTTCGATGTTCATTTGCCGTCCCGCGATCACCTTGAGGAAGGCGAAGCGGGCGGCGCACCGCGCTCCGTTCCCGCACATGTCCGCCAGGGATCCGTCCCGGTTGAAAATCCGGATGCGGAAATGAGCCTTGCTCGAGCCCTCCAGGAGGATGAGCCCGTCGGCGCCTACCGACGTGCCCCTCCGGCAAAGTCCGCGGGAGAGGCGGTCGAGTGGAAATCCGCTCCAGGCGCCCTGCCGGTTGTCGCCCAGGATAAAGTCGTTCCCGGCGCCGGACATCTTGAAGAACTCGATCTGCTCAATCATGGTCCGGGTTCTGAGGCCCCGCAGGCTGCCCCGGGGAGTGGAGGCTTCGTCGGGGATAGGGGTCCCCCTTCCGGCCGCAGGAAAAGGCCAGCGCGAGAAGAAGGAGGGCGACGAGGGCGACGGCCTTGCGCACGGGTTCCTCCCGAAAGAGTATAGCACGGCCGCGCGGGCGAAAAGCGGTCCATCCAGGGGCCTCTTCGCGGGCCCTCCCGAGAGATCCCTTTCCTTGCACCCTGGCCGGGTGGAGAATGGTCTCCATGGGTGCCGAGGATGCCAGGGCGGCCTGGCGGATCACGGGGAAGGTCCAGGGCGTCGGGTTTCGATACTTCGTGGCCCGCCACGCGCAGATCCTGGGCGTGAGGGGATGGGCCCGGAATCTGGCCGACGGATCGGTGGAGGTTCAGGCCAGGGGGACTTCCGCCGCTCTCGCCGCTCTGGAGCGCGTCCTGGGGGAGGGCCCCCCTCATTCCCGCGTAGAGAGGGTGGCCGCCCTGCCCCCTTCCGGTTCCCTTGAAAGGGCCTCTTCATTCACGATAGAATCCGAGTTCGGCTGGACGTAGGCCGGACCGTGTGCCTGTAGCTCAGTTGGATAGAGCACCTGCCTCCTAAGCAGGGGGTCGTGGGTTCAACTCCCGCCAGGCACACCACCCACGCGCGGAAGAGAGAAAGGGGACCGAATGGCCAGCAGGAGACTCAGCAAGCAGGAAATGCGCCAGGACCAGTTCCGAAGCCTCCTTTCCGAGGCGTTCGTTGCCTCCATCCGGAGCATGGAGACCCATTGGAGGATCTATCTGGCCGGGCTGGCGGTCCTGGTCGCCTCGGCGGCGGGCGCCTTCGCGTTCTGGAACCACCTGGAGGCCAAGAAGGCCGAGCGGTCCCACCGTCTCAATGAAGTCATCGAAGCCTTCGCGGCTCCCGTGGGCGAGGCCGCTGCGGCCGGGGGGGCGTCCGCGCTTCGTTTTTCGGACGAGGCGAAGAAGACGGCCGAGGTGGAAAAGCGGCTGAAGGCCCTGGAAGCGGAAGGTTCGGGCGGATCGGGGGGCCTGACCGTTTTCTACAAGGCCATTTCGTTGGCTCGGCAGGGCAAGACCCGGGAGGCCGCCGCCGCTTTGGAGCCCGCCACGAAGGGCGGCGTCCTTGCGCCGCTGGCCCTTCCCATGAGGGGAGGGCTCTACGAGGCCCTGGGCGAGTTCTCCAAGGCGGAGGCCGATTTCAAGGCCCTGGCCCAGCTCGAATCTCCAACTCTCCCCAAGGGGGAGGGCCTGTGGCAACTCGGCCAGTACTACGAGCGGCGGGGCGAGAAAGCGAAGGCCGCCGAGGCCTACAAGAAGATTCAAGAACTGATGAAGGGGACGGAGGAAGGGGAGGAACCCTCCATCCTGCAGAGGGCGAAAAAACGCCTGGAGGCCCTCGAGGGAGACGCATGACCGAAAAGGACGAGAGGACCCCGCTTCCCGAGGAGCCCCAGATCCCAGTCGCCCATCAGGATCTGGAAACCCTGTACCGCCTCGCGTACGTCGTGCACTCCTACACCGACCTTCAGCCCCTCCTCGAGAATCTCGTCGACCTGGCGATCCAGCACCTCAACGCGGAAAGGGGGGTCATTTTCCTCCTGAACCCCCAGGGGGAGCTCTACCCCACCGTGGCCCGCTCCCTTTACCCCGATGAACTCGTGGACGTTCAGCGCGTGGCGCTCTCCGTGGTCCACGCCTCCATGAAGAGCCAGGAAGGGATCCTGAGCGCCAACGCGCAGAGCGATCCCCGCTTTCAAAGCGAAAGCGCGATCCACTACAACATCCTCTCGGTGATCTGCATGCCGCTCAACTTCGCCGGCACGCTGCTGGGGGCGCTCTACGTGGACCACGGGAAGCGGCCCGGCGCGTTCACCGAACGCGACCACAAGTTCCTGAAGTCCTTCGTGGACCTCGCCTCATCCGCAATCAAGTCCGCCCAGGAGAAGGAAAGCTACCGTCTCGAGAACACCTATCTGCGGCAAATGGCCTCCGCCGATCAAGGGTTCCCGGAAATCATCTCCAACTCTCCGAAGATCATCAGCATCCTCGAGACCGTGGAGCTCGTCGCGGCGAGCAACGTATCCGTCCTGATCATGGGGGAGAGCGGAACGGGAAAGGAGCTCATCGCCAGGGCGATCCACTTCAAATCGTCCCGGCGCGACAAGAAGTTCGTGGCCCAGAATTGCGCCTCCCTTCCGGAGTCCCTTCTGGAGAGCGAGCTCTTCGGATACAAGAAGGGGGCCTACACGGGGGCTTCCCACGACAAGCCGGGCCTTTTCGAGGTGGCCGACGGTGGAACCCTCTTCCTCGACGAGATCGGCGACCTCTCCCTGTCCTCCCAGGCGAAGATTTTGCGCGCCCTGCAGGAGGGGGAGATCCGGCGCATCGGTGACAACAAGCCCCGCAAGGTGGACGTTCGGATTCTGTCGGCCACGAACAAGGACCTTCAGGACCAGATACAGAAGGGGCTGTTCCGCGAGGATCTCTTTTACCGCCTCAACGTGGTCACGGTGAAGCTTCCTCCCCTGAGAGACCGCAAGGAGGACATCGGGCTCCTCGCCCGCCACTTCTTGAACTTCTACGGAACGCGGATGGGGCGCCGCCACCTCGGCTTCGAGAAGGAGGCGGTGGACATGCTTTCCGCCTATGCCTGGCCCGGAAACGTCCGCCAACTCAAGAACGAGATGGAGCGCCTGGCGATCCTTTTGGGCGACGGGGAGATGGTGGCCCCCCAGCATCTTTCCGAGGTCATCCAGCAGGCGGCGCTGCTAGCGGCCACCCACACCGGGGCCAAGTTGAAGGACTCCCTGGACGCCATCCAGAAGAAGATGCTGGTGGAAGCCCTTCAGAAGTACCGCTGGAACAAGACCCGGGCCGCCGAGGATCTGGGGATCACCCGCAGGGGCCTCATCAAAATGATCGAGCGGTTCGACCTGGACCGAAGAAAGCGCCCGCGCTGAAAAACCGGCCGGAGCAGGCGGACCATGCCCAAGAGAGTCCTGAACCTACCGAATCTCCTCACGGCCTTCCGGATCTTCCTGGTGCCATTGGTGGTGGTCGTCCTGCTCACCGAGTTCCAATTCGAGAAGTGGTTCTTCTTCAACCGCGAGACGCTGGCGGTGGGGATCTTCCTGCTCGCCTCGCTGACGGACCTGCTCGACGGGTATCTGGCGCGCCGGAGGAACCAGGTGACGACCCTCGGCCAGCTCCTGGATCCGATCGCGGACAAGCTCCTCGTGGCCTCGGTTCTCATCTCCCTGGTGGAGCTCCAGCTCACGGCGGCCTGGGTGGTTGTGGTGATCGTGGGCCGGGAGTTCTCGGTGACCGGGCTGAGGCTCATCGCAGCCATCAATCAGGTCGTGATTCCGGCGGGGCGCCTCGGGAAATGGAAGATGGTGGTGGAAGTCATCGCCATCTGCTTCATCATCTGGGGCAACCAGAAGGAATGGGACTGGGTCCAGATCACGGGCAACTGGCTCCTGTACATCGTCGCCTTCATCGCCGTGGCCTCCATGGTCGAGTACTTCAAGGAGTTTTCCAAAAAGATCGACCTCTTCAAGGGGGAGGCCCTCGGATGAGCCCAGCCGCTCCGGGGACTGGACGGGTCCGGTGAGGGAGGCTCTCCTTACTCGGATCGCCCTGTTTTGCGCGCGCCATTACCGAGGCGTATTCGCGGTTTCGGCGTTCCTGGCGGCGATGGCCCTCGTTCTCTTCGCCCTCAAGCCGCCCAGCATCGAGTCGGACATCCTGGACCTGCTCCCCAGGAAGAACCCCTCCGTTCAGGATTTCCGGCAGGCGACGGAGGATTTCAAGAGCCTCGACTACCTCTTCGTTCTGCTCGAGACCGCCGATCCTGAGGCGCACCCGATCTCCGAATACGAGGAGTACGCCGACCAGCTGGCGGAGGCGATCCGGGAGACGGGGCTCGTCGAGACCGTGGAATACCGCCTCCACGACTTCGAGGGAATGGTCCAGGCCCTCCTTCCCTACACGCTCTTGTACCTCTCCCCGGACTCGTTGCCCGAGGTGGCTCAACGGTTTACGAACGAAGGAGTCCGGGCCCAGGTGGAGAGCAACCGCAAGCTCATCTCCAATCCCGCGTCCCTGGTCACCAAGCAACTCGTCCAGTACGATCCCTTCGGCCTCTTTCCCATCCTGAAGCGCAACTTCGCCGGGAAAACCCGGCAGCTCAAGGTCGATCTCTCCGACGGCTACTACCTCTCCCGCGACGGGACGGCCCTTCTCATGATCGTCCGGCCCAAGAGGCCCGCGCAGAACATTCCCTTCGGGAAGGAACTCATGGCCGGGGTCCGCTCGGCGGAGAGGACCCAGAGGGAGAGGTGGACGGCCGAGGGGGAGGAGGGCCTCGAGGCGCTTACGGTGCGGTACGGCGGGGGCTATCCGATCGCGCAGGATGACGCGGACCTCATCAAGCGCGACGCCGTCCTCAACACGGCCACTTCCGCGGTCCTGGTCATGGGGGTGTTCCTCTGGGCCTTCCGGCGCAAGAGCGCCCTGGCCTACGGCTGGATCCCGCTGCTATTCGGGATCCTCATGACCTTCGCCGTGGTCCACCTGTTGGGGATCCACCTCAACAGCGCCACGGCGGGATTCGCGGCATTGCTCATCGGTCTCGGCATCGATTTCTCGACGGTGATCTACGGACGCTACGTGGAGGAGCGAAACGCGGGAAGGGGATCCGAAGAGAGCATCGCGACGGCCCTCGGCCGGACGGGAAAGGGCGTTTTCGTCGGGGCCGTCACGACCGCCTGCACGTTCGGGGCCATGATCGTCACGGAATTTACGGGGATGCGCCAGGTGGGCATTTTCACTTCCGTGGGCATTCTCCTGAGCGCCGCGAGCGTCTTCGTCCTCCTTCCCGCCATGCTCCAGTTCCATCAGATTCACAAGGAAAAGCGTGCGGCGGAGCCTTCGTTCCACATGCACGCCTTCTGGGTGGACGGGATCGCGCGGGTGGCCCACCGAAGGCCGTGGACCACGCTGCTGATCGCGGCGGGGCTCACGGCGGTGTTCGGTATGTTCGCTCTCGGCATCCGCCTGGACGACAACATCAAGAACCTCAGGAGCTCCCGCAATCGGGGGATCCACGTCTCCTCGGAAATCGCGAAGAAATTCGGCGCGTCTCTCACCTACATGATGGTCCTTCTGGAATCCTCCTCACCCGAGGGCATCGTGGCGGATGCGGAGAAGGTGACCGAGGCGGTCCAGCCCTACCTCAAGACGGGAGACATCCTCTTCACGGACAGTCCCTCCACCTATCTCCCGCCGGTGGACCGGCAACGACTCGTGGTGGAGGCACTTCGCCGGCAAGGGGAGGCGGAATTTTCGTTCACGCGGATTCGGCGGACCTTCCTGGCGTCCTGCCGCCAGGAGGGGTTCAACCCGGAGTTCTTCCGGGAGTACCTGGTGAATCTCGGTCGCATGCTCCGTCCCGACGGCCCTTTGACCTACGACCAGATTCGTCGCACGCCCCTGGGTCCGGTGCTGGACAAATTCATCGTGGAGAAGGGTCCCGGCAGGTACCGGGGGGTGGTGTACCTGTACATGTCGGAGGAGTTCAGGAGGTTCGAGCCAACGGGCCTCATCGAGGCCGTCCAAGCCCGAGTTCCCGAGGCGAAGGTGGTGGGCATCAACGTATTCAGCAAGGCCCTCCGGACCCTCATCAAACGGGATGCACTCCTGGCTTTCTTGGTGGGGAACCTGCTCGTGCTCCTCATCGTGGCGGCGGACTTCCGGTCCTTCCGGATGGCCGCCTACGCGCTCGTGCCGCTCTGCGTGGCCATGGTGTGGATGCTCGGGTCCCTCGCGATTCTTGGCGAGCCCTTGAACCTCATGAACATCTTCGTGACCACCCTGATCCTGGGCATCGGATCGGACTACGGCATTTATTTCGTTCACCGCCACCGCGAACCCGACGGGGCCCAGATGGACCGGGTAATCCAGGAGGTGGGGTCTCCGATCGTCATAGCGGCGCTGACGACCATCGCGGGGTTCGGTTCCATGATCACCTCCTCCTACCCGGGGCTGAGGAGCATCGGCTATGTCTCCCTTCTGGGAACGGTTTACAGCATGGTCACGACCCTGACGGTCCTCGTGGCGCTTCTGACCTTGTGGGACCGGCGCCGCCTGGCCAGGGAACCGGAGGGACCCTCCTCGTAACCCGGGACGGTTGCCTCCAGCGGCGGCGCAGTCTACAGTGGCAGTCGAACCGGAGGAGCCCGTGGATGACCTGGATTCCAAGATCAAACGCCTGGAGGAGATCCTGGTGGGTCTCGAGGGCGGGGTCCTCGTGGCCTTTTCGGGCGGCGCGGATTCGGCCCTGCTCCTGAGCGAGGCGCGGCGCATCCTCGGATCGGCCTGCGTCGCGGTGACGGCCGATTCGCCGACCCTCCCCCGATCCGAACTGGACGAGGCCAGACGGTTCGCCGAGCGCCTGGGGGCGGAGCACATCCTCCTCAAGACCCACGAGATGGAAGACCCGCGCTTCGTGGCGAACGACCCCCGGCGATGCTATTACTGCAAGAGCGCTCTCTTCGAGGCGATGGAGGACCTGGCGGGGAAGAGGGGGGACCGGTGGATTCTGTTCGGCGCCATCGCCGACGATTTGGGGGACTGGAGACCCGGTATGGAAGCGGCCCGGGAGCGGGGCGCCCGCGCGCCGCTCCTGGAGGCGGGTTTGACGAAGGCCGAAGTGCGGGAGCTGTCCCGCCGGAAGGGGCTACCCACCTGGGACAAGCCGCAGGCGGCCTGCCTTTCTTCCCGGTTTCCGACGGGTCGGCCCATCCGCCTCGGCGATTTGGGCCGCGTCGAACGGGCCGAGGATCTGTTGCACAGCCTGGGTTTCAGGCAATGCAGGGTCCGGCTCCTGGATTCGGGGGCCAGGTTGGAGTTGGAGGTCGGCGATCTGGCCCGGGCTTGTGGGGAGGGGGTTCGCGAGAAGATCTGCGCGGCCCTCGGGCGCCTGGGGTTCGAGTTTGTCGTCCTGGATCTGGATGGCTTTCGATCGGGGAGTCTGAATCCCAAGCGAAAGGAGAAGGACGGTGGGCTCATTGGGAACGCCTGAGATCATCCTCATCCTCGTGCTGGCACTCCTGCTGTTCGGACCCCAAAAGCTGCCCGAGCTGGGAAAGTCTTTTGCTCGCGCGATCAAGGAGTTCAAGCGCGCGAGCGCGGAACTCCAGGAGACCATCGAACGGGAGGTGGAGGATCTCAAGAAGGACGCGGACCTTCTCGGGGACCGCACTCCCTCTTTCCCCCGTTCAACCCTGCCCCCCCCGCCGCCCCGGATGCCGGAGCCCGTTCCGCCGGAGCCCTCCGGTGGGACGGAGGAAGGAAAGGACGGGGCCTCCTGATGGACAGGAAGGGGGGACGGGGGGAGATGACCTTCCTGGAGCATTTCCAGGAGTTGAGGATGCGCCTCGTGCGGGCCGTCCTCGGCCTTCTCGTCGCGTTCGTGGCCGTGATCCCCTTCATGGACCGCGTCATGAGGCTGCTGGTGGCCCCGTACTACCGCTATCTGCCTGAAGGGCAGAAGAGCCTGGCCTACACGCAGGTGACGGAGATCTTCTTCGTCTACATGAAGATCGCCATGGTTCTCGCGGTGTTTCTGGCCGCCCCTTGGATTTTCTACCAGCTTTGGGCCTTCATTTCCCCCGGTTTGAAGCCGGCCGAGCGGCGGTGGGCCGTTCCTTTCGTCTTGGCCACGAGCCTCTTCTTCATGGGTGGAGTGGTTTTCTGCTATCTCGTGATCCTCCCCCTGACGTTCAAGTTCTTTTTCCAGTTCAACGAGGGCTTCACGAACGTCGTGACGATCTCCTACTTCTGGAACTTCGAGATCGTCTTTCTCCTGGGCATGGGGCTGACCTTCGAGACGCCCATCCTCATCTTCCTGCTCACCCGCCTGGGGCTCGTGTCCACGGGGACTCTGGCCCGGAAATTCAAGTGGGCCGTCCTCGGCTCCTTCGTGATCTCCGCCGTGATCACACCCTCGGGAGATCCCGTGACCCAGACCGCCGTCGCTGTGCCTCTCATCCTGCTCTACGGGCTTGGCTTGCTCATTTCCTGGATGTTCCGCCGAAGAGACGCGCCCGCACCGGCTTGAGAGGCCGGTTCCAATTCCTCCGAACCTGTGGTACAAGGAGTCCAACACGTTTTTGAAACATGAGGCGCCTTCCCCGCGTTGGACAGGGAGGGCAGGGGACCGGGTACAGGGAGGAGAGGATTGAAAGCAACGGCCGTACTTCGTGAGCCCGAATTGACCGCCTTTCGGTCAGCGCTCGCCGCCTATTCGGGCGACGCGGCCCGGCTCAGCGTTTTCTCGACGGACCTTGAGGCGGTCCAGTCCGTCTACATCACGGGGATGCCGGAGATCATGGCGGTGGACCTGGATCTCCCGGGCGTCATCGGTCTCGAAACGGTGGCCGCGCTCAAGAAGCAGCCCGGGTTCGAACGGTTGCCCATCGTTCTCGTTTCCACCGAAGATCACCGTGTGGATGCGTACAACGCCGGCGCCTCCCTCTGCCTCCTCCGCCCCGTCAGCGTGGGTAGTTTCCTTGAGGCCCTCCGGACCTTCTGCGGGCGCAGGGGGGAGGAGACCGCCGCTCCGCCTTCGCCCATGCGCGTGCCGGAAGAGTTCGACGGGCCCGAGGCCAGAAAGGCCTCGAGGAAACCCCTCCAGGCCGCCTGTATCATTTCCACCCTCGGGCAAAAGTACAAGGGGCTGATCCGCGACATCTCCCTCACCGGTGCGAAAGTGCACCTCGATGGCAAATTGAACATCAACGACCTGATCACCCTCATCATCGGAATCCCTGGAACCGTTCCCCTCAAGATCGTGGAGTTCAAGGCCCGCGTGGTCCGCAGCACGGACGGCGGGTACGGCGTGGCCTTCCGCCAGATGGATCCGGATACGCGCACCTTCGTGGCGGCCTACACCCAAAAGGACTGAGCCGCGGCCTCAAGGGCCCGGGAGCGGGACACCTTCCCGTTAGAAGGCTCCCCGTGGCGTCGCTCTGTCGTCCGTCCGCCCTCGGTGAGGGCGCCTCAGGGTCCGTCCGCCGTCGGGAGCCGGGCGCCCTTGAGAAGCTCCCGGGCATGACGGAGGGCCGTTTCCGGTACGCGCTCACCGGCCAGCATCCGCGCGAGCTCCCCCGGTCGCTCCTCTTCCGAAAGGACTCGGGCCCGCACCACCGTTCGGCCCTCGGACTGGGTCTTTTCGACCCGGATGTGGCGTCTCGCGAAGGCGGCGATCTGGGGAAGGTGCGTGATGCACAGCACCTGGCGGGTGGAGGAGAGATCGCGCAGACGGCGCCCCACATGCTCGGCGGGGCGTCCGCCGATGCCCGCGTCCACCTCGTCGAATACCGCGGCGCGGGGGCCTTCGCCCGTGGCGAGACTCGCGATGGCCAGCAGGGTGCGGCTCAACTCGCCTCCCGAGGCGACCTTGGACAGGGGCCTGAGGGGTTCCCCGGGGTTCGCGGAGAAGAGGAACCGCACCTCATCCTGCCCCGCGGGCGATGCATCCTCCGGGTTCCGGAGCGGCCGGCTCTCCACCTCCACTTCGAATCGGGCCTTCTCCATGGCCAGCGGGCGCAAGGCCGCTTCAACGCGGCGCGCAAACGCGGAGGCGGCCTCCCCCCTGGCCCGGCTCAGAGCCTGCGACGCGCGGGCGTACACTCCAAAGGCTTCCTCGAGGGCCGCCGAAGCGCCCTCCACGGTGCCGGCCCCGCCGGAGAGAAGGTCTTCTTCCCTGCGGACCTGCTCGAGGCGGGACAAGACCTCTGCCACCGAGGGACCGTAGCGGCGCTTGATGCGGTCGAGGTCCGCCAGCCGAGCCTGGATCCGGTCCAGCCTTTCCGGGTCGCTCTGAACGGTGGACGCGGTGCGCTCGGCTTCCGTCGCGATGGTGGACAGGACCCCCGTCGCCGTCTGGAGGTCCTTGAGATAGGGGCTCCAGGCGGGATCCACCTCGGAGAGCCGCTTCAGGTGGCGGGCCGCCTCCTTCAGGGCTCCGGCCGCCGATGTCTCGCCCGGCCCCAGGAGGGAGGCGACGGAGGACGCGGCGCCGGAAATCTCTTCGGCGTGTTGGAGGCGCTCCTTCTCGGCCCGGAGCTCCTCCTCCTCGCCCTCCCGGGGGTCCGCCCGCTCAATCTCCTCCCGCTCGCGGCGAAGGGCCTCCAGTCGGGCGGACCTCTCGGACTGGGTCCGCCGAAGGGCCGCGAGACGCTCCATGGCGGAGGCGAGGCGGGCGTAGGCGGACCGCGTGTCCGTCGCCCGAACGCGCACCTCGGGCAGGGAGTCCAGGAGCTCCCTCTGGCGGGCCTCGTCGGCCAGGCGGTGTCCCTGGTTCTGTCCGTGGATCTCCAGCAGATGGGAGCCGAGTTCCCGAAGCTGGCCCACGGAGGCAACGGCCCCGTTCACCCACGCCGTGCTTCGGCCTTCCCGCGCGATCCGGCGTCGGATCACGACGTCCTCCTCGGAAGGGAGCCCCCATCCATTGAGGAGGGCACGAACGGCCAGGGCGGGGCCACCGGAGGGGACGAAACGAGCCTCCACCCAGGCTTCCCGGGCCCCATGGCGGATCATCTCGAGTTCCGCTCTTTCGCCCGCCGCCTGGCCGAGCGCCTCCACGAGGATGGATTTTCCGGCGCCGGTCTCGCCCGTCAAAAGGGTGAGACCCTCCTCGAAATCCAGGTGAAGGTCCTCGACGAGAGCGAAATCCTTCAGGCGGAGTTCACGAAGCATGGGCGAGCACCGCCCGGGGCCCTAGCCCCGGAACCAGCAGGGGCCGTAACAGTCGGGCTGGCTGGTGATCCGGGTGACCCCCGTCCCATCCCATCGCATGATGTAGATCTGGTAGGAGCCGGTGCGATTGCTCGCGAAGGCGATGTAGCGTCCGTCCGGGGACCAGGAGGGGGCCTCGTTGTTGCCGGGCCCGTCCGTCAGGAAGGACACCTCGCCGGAGTTGAGGTCCTTCACGGCGATGTCGAAATGGCCGTTTCGGAAGGAACTGAAGGCGATCTTATCCCCCCGGGGCGACCACGCGGGCTGGTCGCAGCGGCCTCCCCCCTCGGGACTGATCCTCTTCACGTTGGCTCCGTCCCGGTCCATCACGTAGATCTGGGGCGATCCGGACCGGTCCGACGTGAAGGCGATCTGCTGGTCGTTGGGAGACCACGAGGGCGCCGTGTCGATGGCCCAGGAAAAGGTCAGCCGCGTGGGGTTCTTTCCATCCAGTCCAAGGACCCAGATGTCCGGGTTGCCCGACCGGGAGGAGCAGAATGCGATGAGTTTCCCGTCCCTGGAAAAGCGCGGGTTGGAGTTGAGGCCCTCGCCTTCGCCGTAGAGTTTGACCCGGCGTCCCTGGCGGTCCAGGAGAAAGAGCTCCTGCCGGTCCTTCAGGATGGACGTGAAGACCATCCGGTCGCCCTTTGGGCTCACGTCGGGCGTGACGTTCAACTGGCCCAGGGCGGTGAGGCGGACCAGCCCTTTCCCGTCGTAGTCGCAGAGAAAGATGTCCTCGGTGGCTCCCAGATGGGAGGTGAAGAGGATCTGGCTGGTCGGGAACATTCCCGCGCCGAAGAGGTAGTCCAAGATCACCGAGGAAAGGTTGTGTCCAAGCACGCGGGCGTCGGCCTTGGGGCCCTTGATCCGTTTTCCGGTGACCATCTCCGAGCGCTTCACGTCGAAGAGCCTTCCCTCGAGGCTCAGCTGGCCGTCGGAAGAGAACAGGGACGTGAGGAGGAGGTAATCCGCGTTCATGGCTTTCCAGGCGTCGAAGTCCACCTTGGCGTCCTGGAGGCTCAAGCCGGCAAAGAGGGCAGGATCCACGAGCCTGAAATAGCCGGAGAAGTCGAGGTCCGCGGAAACGACCGAAAGGACCTCCTGGCCTGCGGCGGCGTTCTGGGAATCGGTGCGGCAGGGCGGAACGGCGATGGCGAGCCGCGTGAATCCGCTCTCCGTGATGACGCCCGTGATCTGGTTCGAGGGCGGAGACGGGGCGGCCGCCGGGGTCGGCTGGGAAGGGGCGGGCGGGGGCGCGCCCTGGCCCATGGCGGAACCGAAGATCAGCATGGACATCCAGGTAAGACTCGCGAGGAGGGGAGACCGAAGGGAGCCGTTCAGGGACATGGGACTCTCGATAGCCATGGCGCATTCCCCCAGGGGTGCCGGGTCAGATGAGCCGGCCGCCCAGAATTTCGCGAACGAGTTCCTTCTTCGGAGCCGGAATCACGGCCCAGTTGGTCAGGAGGCCCTTCTCTCCGATCAGGCTCTTTCCCGCCTCCACGGCTGCGCGGACCGCGGCCACGCTGCCCGTGAGGATGCAAAAGGCCTTTCCACCCAGGGCCATGGCGATGCGGATTTCCAGCAGGTGGACCTCCGCCGCCTTGACGGCGGCGTCGGCCCCCTCGATGAGGGTGGCCACGTTGAAGGCCTCCAGGATGCCCAGAGCCTCCACTTCCTCCACCTCACAGGACTGGGATAGGGCCGGGAACACCTGCTCGTGAAGGTTGGGGATGACGATGGAGTCGGCCACCGTCTCCAACGCCAGGTCCTCCCCGGCCCGCACGGCGGAGGTGCAGGCGGCCACGTCTCCCCGTACGAGGATCATGTACTTGCCCGAGCAGATCGACCGGCTTCCCAGGAGTTCGACGTCGGCCGCCTTCAGCATGACGTCGGTGGCCTCCACGCCCTTGGCGACGGAGGTCAGCTCGAGGAGCCCGATGGCGTCGCGGGCCCCGCTCCCCGGGGCGGCGCCGATCGGGGGGGCCGAAGACGAGGCGGTGGGGCGCGTGGCGCCCGACCGGATCTGGCTGATCTTTGGACTCATGAGACCTCCACGGTCACCGCGCTCTCGTCCACGAGGACGCGGCCCGATTTGGGTGCGAAGATCCTGGCTCCCAGGGCGCGATCGGGTATCTCCGCAACCACCTGGCCCGCCTGGACCCTGTCGCCCGATTGAACCGTTGGGGCGGAGGGCGCTCCGGCGTGCTGCTTGAGCGGAAGCCGAAGGATCCGCGCCGGGATGGGCCGGGCATCGAAACGGTGGGGCGCTTCGAACCGGAGAAGGTCCAGGCGGCGCATGAGCAGCCGGGTGGGCGTCCGGCGGTACTCGAAGAGGGGGGAGGGCGCGACCTCCTCCTTGCTGGGGCGAACTCCCCTCGCCAGGAGCGCGCGTTTGCTTTCCACCATGACGCGGAAGGGGTCCAGGTCCTCGGGACACGCGTAGAGGGAACAGAGGGCGCATTCGCAGCAGTAGAGGGCCGTTTCCTGCCAGGCGACCGCCTGGTCAGGAGCGAAGCCGATGGAGATCATGGCCTTGTGCGGCTTGACGAAGTGACCCAGAAGGTCCCGGGGGCAAAGGTCCGAGCATCGCATGCATTGGTCGCAGGTCGCGGCGATCTTGTGGACCTGGAGCGGCGTCCGCTTCTTGCGGGCCAGAACCGAGTGGTCGAGGGGCAGGACGAGAATCCCCGAGGTGGTCTTGGTCACGGGTTCGTCGAGGTCCTCGGCCACGGTCCCCATCATGGCGCCGTTGACCACGTAGCCCATTCCGGAGACGGGCGCGCCCGCCGCCGAGAGGACATCTCGAAGGGAAGTCCCGAGGGGGACCCTCAACGTGAGGACCTCCGGCACGGCGCCCGAGATGGTGACGAACTTCTCCGTGACGGGCTTCGCCAGACCCACGTTGAGGACCGTCTCCACGTTCTGGACCACGACCCCCACGTCCAGAGGGAGGCCTCCCTTCGGGATGGCGCGGCGCGTCGTTTCCCACACGAGGATGTGCTCGTCTCCCGATGGGTACGTGTCCCGGAGCGTGAGGACCTCCACCGAGCGGGGCAGTTCGTCCCTCAGACGCTCGATCAGCCTGGGATGCTTGTCCTTGATCCCCACGAGGAGCCGCCTGGCGCCAACCGCCTCGCCGCAACGCACGAGGCCCTCCGCGAAAGGCTCCAGGAAGTTTTCGAGGATCTCCTGGTCTTTGTACAGGAGCGGTTCGCACTCGGCGGCGTTCACGGCGAAGGTGTCGGCCCTCGCCTGCAGTTTGACGTGCGTCGGAAAGCCGGCTCCGCCGGCCCCCACGATGCCGCACTCCCGCGCGATGCGTGCCGCCCCGCTCATAGGACCTCCGCGGGCCAAGGTATCAGGGCGGAGGCCCGAATACAACAGGAGGCCCCGCTCTCTTGTGGTAGTCTACTTTCCAGGGGGCGCCATGCGGATCCACATGATGGCCGTGGGAGGAACGGGAATGGGGGCCCTGGCCGGACTCCTCAAGGCGCAGGGCCATGACGTTACCGGGTGCGACACGGTCCTGTACCCGCCCATGTCGGAGGCCATCGCGCGGTACGGCATCCCCGTGGAAGCGGGGTACGATCCGGGGCACCTTCAACGGCTCCGTCCGGACCTCCTGGTCATCGGAAACAGCATCCACGCGGACAACCCCGAGGCTCAGGCGGCCCTCGCCGACGGCGTTCCCTACTGCTCCATGGCGGAGGCCGTTCGGCGCTTCGCGGTGGAGGGCAGGAAGAGCCTCGTTGTGGCCGGCACCCACGGCAAGACGACGACCACGGCCCTCGCGGGATGGCTCCTGGAGTCCGCGGCCATGCGGCCCAACCTCCTCGTGGGCGGCATCGTGAAAGGATGGGAAGCCTCCTTCCGTTGGGGCGACGGAACCTGGACGGTCCTGGAAGGGGACGAATACGAGACGGCGTTCTTCGACAAGGGGCCGAAGTTTCTTCACTATGCGCCCTCCATCCTGATCCTCAACAACATCGAAATGGACCACCTCGACAATTTCGCGGACCTCTCGGCCCTGGAGACGGCCTTCGTGCGTCTCTTCGGCGTTGTGAACCCGGGGGGAACCGTCCTGGCCGGGACCGAGTCGCCGTCCGTCGCGAGGCTCCTCCCGCAGGTGGGCCGCCGCACGACCACGTTCGGTCTGGGGGGCGGGGAGGACTGGACCGCCACCGACGTCACCTACAGCGAGCAAGGGACCCGTTTCTTCCTTTTCCACTCCGGGAGAAGGCTGGGCGCCTTCACCAGCCCCCTTCACGGCCCCCACAACCTCCGCAACACCCTCGCCGCCCTCGCCGCCTCGCTGGAGGCGGGCGCCGAACTCGAGGCCCTGAAGGAGGGGCTGGCCTCCTTTCCCGGAGTCCGGAGGAGGCAGGAAGTTCTGCACGCGGGGCGGTGCTGGGCCGTCGTGGACGATTTCGCGCACCATCCGACGGCTTTGAGGGAGACCCTGAAGGCCTTGAGGCAGCGCTTCCCCGGGCGGCGTGTGACGGCCTGCTTCGAGCCGCGCTCCTATACCTGCCAGACGGCCTTGCACCAGGGGGAGCTACCGGGAGCCCTCTCCCTGGCGGACGAAGTCTGGATCGGTCCCCTGCCTGCCCCGGGGAGAATCCCCTCCGGGAGCCGACTGGACGTCGAGCGGGTTGTCCGGGACATCGAGTCCCTCGGCCGGAAGGCCCGGGCTCTGGCCTCTGCCGAAGAATACGAGCGGGAGTTCGAGGCGGGCGCCCTGGAGCCGGGTCTGGTGGCCTTTTTCTCCTCGGGCGCGTTTCACGGGCTCCCCCAGAAGCTGGCGGGGAGGCTGGCTCTCCTGGACGAGCCGGTTTGCGGCGGGAAAGGAATCCAGTAGAAGGAACGGGCGATGAAGGTCCGGTGCGCGAGTTGCGGAGGCGAATTCGGCCTCGATCGGGATCTCCCCTTCCTGGATTGCCCGTACTGCGCCTCGACCCTCTACCTGGACCGGGCCCGGACCTTTCTGAGGTTTGTGCTTCCGCCATCGCATTCTCCGGCCCGGGCCCTCCTTGAACTGAGGGAGGCGTGGAGGAAAGGCGAACTCCCCGAACTCCCCGTCTTGAAGACCGAGGGCCTCCTGTTGCCGTTCTGGAGCGTGAGGGGAAGTGAGAGCCAGGGCGCCGTGCCCGCTTTTTCGCCCCGGCCCTCCTGCCTGGAGGATTTCCGGCTTCCCGGCGCGGGCGCCCGAGTTGAGGGGGGGGAGCCAAGAGGGTTCACGGCGGTTCCCTGCACCCAGGGTGCCTCCACGGCGTGGATGAGGCCTGGGGAGGAGTCCTCCTTCAGCCTCTACCTGGTTCCTTTCTTTCGGATCCAGTACGGGACGGCTCGAAGGGCCTACACCGCCTGGGTGGATGCCGTGCTGGGGAGGGCCTATTTCGAAGAAACTCCACCGCCCCTTTCGGCTCACATTTCGCATCGGTTCTGGGCGGCCATGAGCCTTCTCTTCATGGTGTTCGCCGTCGAGTCCTTCTTCCTTCCCGGGCCGGCCGCGGCGGCGGCGGTCCCGCTCACGGGGTTCCTCGTTTTTCCCCTGTTTCGCCGCATGGTGCAGGGGGCCCCCCGATGAATCGGGTGCGGGCCCTCAGTTGTCCGGCCTGCGGGGGCGCCGTGGCGGCTCCCCTGGCCTCCCGGAAGGTCCGATGCGCCTACTGCGGCCGTGCCCACTACTGCGTCGGCGGCGACTTCCTTCCGGCGCTGGTTGTCCCGCCGCGCTTGGGCGAGGCCGATTTGCGGGCCTCGGCGGCGGAAATGATGGGCCGTCTCGTGGCGCCCCGGGACCTCTCCCGGAGGGCGCTTCTCCTGAACCGACGACGGCTCTATTTGCCCTTCTATCTCCTGACGGGCAAGCGAGGGGGCGTTCTGGAAACAGGCCGGGAGAGGGTTGTCAGCGAACGGGATTTCCTGAGTCCGTGGCAGCGCATCGGGGCCATGTCGGGTGATCCGGACCTCCAGGCGGTCGCCCGGCCCCGAAGGCCCAGCGTCGTGGTGGAGGAGGACAGCCGTGTCGTCCTGGGGGACTTCAGGTACTTCTATCCGGCGGTGAGCCTCCATGCCTGGGACTTCAGCGACGCAGACGTGAGGGAGACCGTCCTGGGTGCGCTGGATTCGGCGGAGCCGGCGGACCTGTCGAAGTTGTCCGGGACCGGAGAGGTCGTGGACGCCAACATACCTCTGGAAACGGTGCTGGAAAAGGGCGTTGAGAGCCAGGCTTCTTCGACGGGCGAGTTGAAGATCCTGGCGGTTGAGGCCACGCTCGTCTACGTGCCCGTGGCCTTGTTGACCTTCCGCTACGGATCCCAGATCTTCCAGATGGTCAGGGAGGAGGTTTCGGGCCGCTGGCTCTCGGGGACCCTGCCTTTTCGTCGTGACTGGGCGGTCCTGGCGGGATCCGTGCTGGTTGGCCTCATGGGTCTCCTGACGGGCCAGTTCCTCCAGGGGATGGTGAGGGCTCTCGCTCCGGACTTCGACGCCCCGGGCAGGGGTGCGGCGGCATGGCCGGCCCTGGCGGTGATACTCGGAATTCTCGGGGTTCTGGTGGCCGCGGGGCTGGACCTGGCGTGGGCGTTTATCCGCACGCCCTTTCTGGTGAGGATTACGGGAACGGGGATTCGGGTGGAGGCGGCCGCGGACGTCCCTCCCAGCCCTCTCAACCCCGTCCGCCGGGTGATCTGGACAATCCTCAAGTCCGGCTTCGGCCCGGACCGCGCACCCAGGTGGCTCGAATGAGCGCAAGCCCCGTCCTCGTCCCGTTGACCTGTTCCACCTGTGGGGGCGAACTCGCGGGAGGGGATGCGGCGCGAATCTTCGTGTGCCGGACTTGCCGAACCGCCGTCTTCATGGAAGACCCGGGGCGCGTCTACGCGGCGGGATGGCTGAGCCCCCGCGTCGGGGCGGCGGGCGAACCGATCGGCGCGCCCTTCTGGATGGTCACGGGCGCCTTGCGGATCCGGTGCCCCGACGCTCGTAAGGAAGCCGCTATTTCGCGCGTGCGGCGGCTCGGCCCCCTGTTCTTCCCCGCCTTCTGGACCCTGCGGCTTTCCTACTACGACGACTTGACGCGCCGGTACGCCCTCGCGGACCCGTCCCTTCTCTCCTTCCAGGAGCCTTTCGAGGGTCCCCTTCTCGACGGCGTCAGGGACCCGGCTCCCCTTTCCGAGATGGCCCGTCTGGCGTGGCTCGCCCACGTGGACCGAGCGGCGGACGTGACGGGCGTGGAAGCTTCTTTTGAAGTGGAGCGGGTCGCCTACGCCGTGGTTCCCTTCTTTCAGGAGGGGGACCGGCTCGTGGACGGGATTCTGGGCGTCGCCGTCCCTCGGGTTCTCATGGCACAGGTCGACTGGAACCCACGCCCCTAGCCGGGGCGGCAACCCGCCCGGGCAACGGGGTGCCCCCTTGACAGGGCTCGACGGGGCTCTCACCATGGAGGCATCGGGCAACGCCATTCGGGCCGGATGCCAGGGTAAGGAGGGGACCATGGCCGAAATCAAGACCCTTTGCGACCTCTATTTCAACACCATCGAAACGCTTCAAAGGCCGGATCATTTGATGAGAAAGCGAAAAGGCCTCTGGGAGGTCGTTTCCACGAAGGAGATCGCCGAGACGGTGGAGGCCTTTTCGTGCGGCCTCATGGCATTGGGGGTCAAGCCGGGCGACAAGGTGGTCCTGATCTCGGAGGATCGTCCCAAGTGGCTGCTCACGGACTACGCGGTGCTCACGGCAGGGGCGGCCGACGTGCCCATCTATCCGACCTTGAACGCCCAGGAAACCGCGTACATCGCCAACAACAGCGACGCGGAGGTCGCGGTCGTCTCCAACCAGGACCAGGCGAACAAGCTCCTCTCCCAGAAGGAAAACCTCAAACGGCTGAAGAACATTGTGATTTTCGACCCGCCTTCGGAGGGCCTGGGGGACCTTCTACCCTGGGACCAGGTCATCGCGTGGGGGAAGGATTACGCCGCCAAGAACCCGGGCATCCACCGCCGGGTGGCGGCCCAGGTCAAGCCGGAGGACCTCGCGACCCTGATCTACACTTCGGGGACGACCGGGGTCCCGAAGGGGGTCATGCTCACCCATTACAACTTCGTGGAAAACTGTCGGGCGGGCATGGACTACCTGTACATCGACCAGAACGACAAGGCCCTGGTGTTTCTCCCCCTCTGCCACTCCTTCGAACGCATGATCGACTACTGCTACTTTTGGAAGGGCGTTTCCATCGCCTACGCCGAGAGCATCGAGAAAGTGGCCGACAATTTGGGCGAGGTTCAGCCGACCATCATGGCCGCCGTCCCGCGCCTTTACGAGAAGGTATACGCCCGCCTCATGGACCAGGCCGCCCAGAGTTCCGCCCTCAAGAAGGCCCTGATCCACTGGAGCATCCGGACGGTCAGCGAATGGGCCGATGCCTTCAAGGCGGGCGGTGGGAAGGTGCCGGCCGGGCTTTCGTTCCGAAGGGCCCTGGCGGATAAGATCGTCCCGAAGAAGCTTCGGGCAAGGGTCGGCGGGCGGGTCCGCTTCTTTGTCTCGGGCGGGGCCCCCCTGCCGCGGCACCTGGCCTCCTTCTTCTACGGATGCGGGATTCCCATCGCCGAGGGCTACGGGCTCACGGAGACGACGCCCGTGGTCACGGTGAACGAGGTGGATCAGCACGGAAACGACCGCATTCGTTTCGGGTCCCCGGGCAGGCCCTTGAAGAACGTGGAGGTCAAGATCGCCGAGGACGGCGAGCTCTGGGTCCGCGGACCGAGCATCATGAAGGGCTACTACAAGATGGAAAAGGAGACGGCCGAGGTCCTGACTCCGGACGGCTGGTTCGCCACGGGGGACATCGCCACCATGGACGAGGACGGGTACCTCTACATCACGGACCGCAAGAAGGAGATCATCGTCACCTCGGGCGGCAAGAACGTGGCTCCCCAGCCCATCGAGAACGAGCTGAAGCGCAACAAGTACGTCTCCCAGGCCGTCCTCATCGGAGACCGACGCCCGTTCATCACGGCCCTCATCGTTCCCAACTGGGACAACGTGATCGACTACGCCAAGAGCAAGGGCGTGAACAAGATCGACCCGCGGGACCTGTGCAGGGAGGCCGTCGTCGCCCACCTCTTCGAAAACGTCCTCGAGAGGGTGAACGCGAACTTGAGCCGCTTCGAGCAGGTCAAGAAGTGCCGCCTTCTGCCCAAGGAACTGACCGCCGAGGAGGGCGAGCTGACCCCCACCATGAAGGTGAAGCGGCGCGTCATCAACCAGAAGTTCGGCCACCTGATCGAAGAGATGTACGCCTCCAACGGCAATGGAAAGGCGGACTAGTCGGCCCGGCGGTCCTTCGAACGCCCAGCGGTCCACCGAGGGGCTCGCACTCCTGCCCGGGATCACGGCGGCCACGGCACGCCGCCTGGCCGCCGCGGGAGTGCGTGATCTGGAGGGACTCCTGTGGAGGCTTCCCTTCCGATACGAGGACCGACGTAGGCCCTCCCGCCTTGGGGCCGCCAAGCCGGGCACCGTCGCATGCTTCCGGGCGCGGATCGCGGCCATCCATCCGAGGCGTAGCTTCCGAGGCGGGGTTCACGTCACCGAGGCCATCGTTCAGGACGACTCGGGCAGTCTCCACGCGGTGTGGTTCAACCAGCCGTGGCTGTCGAAGAGCCTGCCCGCTGGAACCGAGGTGTTCCTCTACGGAAAGGTGGGACTTTACTCGGTCCGGGGAGGACTGCGGCTTCAGCTCGAAAACCCGGAGGTCGAGAAGGCCGCGGACGGTCCGGACCAGGCCCTCCTCTCAGATCGCCTGGTCCCCGTCTACCGCCGGGAAGGAGAGGTGCATCCGCGCACCCTGCGACGGATTTTCATGGGCCTGCTCCTGGACAAGGGGTCGGTGGAGATCCAGGAGATCCTCCCGGGGGACCTCTTCCGGGAGGAGTCCCTGCTTCCACGGGCCGATGCCTTCAGGACCGCCCACTTTCCCCCCGCGCCCGGGGAGGGCGTTCCCGTGGGGCCGCCGCCCGAGGCCCACAAGCGGCTGGCCTTCGAGGAACTCCTGCGATTCCAGTGGTCCCTCGCTCTGGTTCGGCGCGACCGGGACTTGAAGCCGGGACCGGTCATCGCCCCGTCGCCCGATGCGGGCGACTTGCTGCGCCGTGTTCTTCCCTTCCGCCTCACGGGGGCCCAGCGGCGGGTCCTGCGGGAGGTGTTCGAGGACCTTGCCTCGCCGCGGCCCATGTACCGGCTCCTTCACGGGGACGTGGGAAGCGGCAAGACCGTCGTCGCTTTTCTGGCCATGATCTTTGCGGCCCACAAGGGCCTGCAGGCCGCCTTCATGGCGCCCACGGAAGTCCTGGCGCGCCAGCAGTACCTCAAACTCGAGGCCATGCTCGATGGGACGGGTCTGCGGGCCGCCTTCCTCACGTCCGGCGTCAAGGGGAAAGGGCGAAAGGAGATCCTCGCCCAGGTGGCCGCGGGGAACATCCAGATCCTCGTCGGGACCCAGAGTCTCTTCCAGGAACATGTGACGTACCGAGAGCTGGGCCTCGTCGTCATCGACGAACAGCACCGATTCGGGGTGCTTCAGAGGGCCCACCTCGTGGAAAAGGGCAGACGGCCCAACGTGCTCGTCATGACGGCGACGCCTATTCCCAGGAGCCTTGCGCTGACCCTGTACGGAGACCTGGACCTCTCCGTGCTGGACGAGATGCCTCCCGGACGGTCCCCAGTGGTGACGGCCATCCGCGAAGAAGGGGCCCGGCGAAAGGCGGAAGCCTTCATGAGGAAGGAGATGGATGCGGGGCGCCAGGTGTTCGTGGTGTTCCCCTTGGTGGAGGAGTCCGAGGCTCTGGACCTGCAGGCCGCGAGCGAGGCATTCAAGCGGCTCTCCACCGGCGCGTTCCGCGGGTACCCGTCGGCCCTTCTCCACGGGCGCATGAGGCCCGAGGAGAAGGAATCCGTCATGGCGAGGGTGCGGTCCGGAGAGGTTCGGCTTCTGGTGGCCACGACGGTGGTGGAGGTGGGGGTGGATCTGCCCGGGGCCAGCGTGATGGTGGTGGAACACGCGGAACGGTTTGGACTCGCGCAGTTGCACCAGCTTCGCGGGCGGGTCGGGCGCGGAGGGCAGAAGGGCTATTGCGTGCTCATGGTTTCCCCCGCCGCCGCGCCCGAGTCCATCGAGCGGCTGAGGGTCCTGGAAAGGACTCAGGACGGGTTCGAGATCGCGGAGGCGGATCTCCGTCTTCGGGGGGGAGGGGATCTGGCGGGCGTCCGGCAGTGGGGCGGTGCGGGCTTTCGCGTGGCGGACCCGGTAAGAGATCATGATACGCTGGTGCGGGCGCGCCTCTGGGCGGCGCGACTCTCGGATCCCGGCCGAAAATGGGGGACCGGTGAAAGGGAGAGGTACCTGGAGTGGCTGGAACGGTCGGGCGTCTTTTCGAGCGGCTTGGCTCAGATCGGTTGAGGTTCCCCCTGGCCCTGGTCGCGGGGGCCGTCCTGTGGGGTCTTTCGCTCCCTCCGTACGGCGTGGGCATCCTCGCGGTGGCCGCCTTCGTTCCGGGCCTTCTCTTTCTGCCGGAAGAGACACCCCGCCGGGCGGCGTCGTGGGGGTGGGCGGGCGGAGCCCTTTGCGAAGCCGTCACCCTCTGGTGGCTCGTTCCCACCATGGTCCGGTACGGGGGGATCGCTCCATGGATGGCCATTCCCCTCGTGGCGGGGCTGTCCGTGCTCCTCGGGCTTTACTGGGCGGGTTTCTACGCAACGGTGGCCTGGGCCGTGAAGCGCCGGGGAGAGGGAGCGCTTCTCCTCGCGCCCTGCGCTTGGGTGGTCTGGGAATGGCTGAGGGGCCATCTCCTCACGGGGTTTCCGTGGTGGGGCCCCGGCTATTCCCTCAGCCTCTACTCCGCCTTGCTCCAGAACGCCAGGTTCCTCGGAGTCATCGGCCTCTCCTTCCTGGCCGTGCTGGGCGCCGCGGCCGTGGCCCTCTGGATCCGGGAGCGCGGGGCCCCGTCCACCTTGGCGGGCGTCCTTCTATCGGTGCTCCTGTATGGGGGCGCCTTCGCCTGGGGGACCGTCCAGGCCGGGCGCCCCGTGTCTCCCATGCCCCGCCTCGCCGTCGGATACCTTCAGCCGAACATCCGTCAGGATGAGAAATGGGACCCCGAGGAGGCGGATCGCACCTGGACCAGGCTGGAGACCCTGAGCCTCGCTTTCCGCAAGTTCGGCCTGCGGTTGCTCGTCTGGCCCGAGTCCTGCACACCCGTGGCATGGGACGGGGACGAGGCCTACCGATCGGGGGTGGCCTCCATTGCTCGGGAGCTGTCCGCTCCCATCCTGCTCGGTACGACCTTCAAGGGTCCAGGGGGGTTCCAGAACGGCGCCGTGCTGGTGCCGCCGGAGGGTGGGGAGGGCGGTCGCTACGCCAAGACCCACCTTGTCCCCTTCGGGGAATACGTGCCGCTGCGCCGCCTTCTCTTCTTTGCCCGACCCCTCGTGGAGGCGGTGGGGGACTTCGTTCCAGGAGACTCCCTCCGACCCCTGTCCACTCCCGCCGGCGCGGCCTCCGTAACCATCTGTTATGAGGCCATCTTCCCCGGTCTAGTGAGAAGGCAGGTGAGGGAGGGGGGCGAGATTCTCGTGAATCTCACGAACGATGCATGGTACGAAGGGACCCCCGGTCCCGCCCAGCATTTCCTCATGGAACGCGTCCGCGCCGTGGAGACGGACCGGTTCCTGATCCGGAGCGCCAACGGCGGGATCAGCGGAATCGTGGATCCCCGCGGCCGGCTGCAATCCGCGGCCACGCCGGGGGAACCGGCTTCGTTCTGGGGCATCGTCGCCCCAAGGAAGACGGAGACTCTCTGGGTGAAAGTGGGGGCCCTCTGGTTGGTGGCGCCCCTGGTTCTGCTTTTCCTGGCCGCCGTGCCCTGGCCAAGACTCGGGGGAAGACGATTGGACGCGCCCGCCGCGGAGATCGAGAGCCCCTGAGCGGAGGGAGGGGGAGGGGGACCAAGAGCGCCTGGGTCGTTGAAGGAAACCTCATGAAGAAACACCGGAGATCGCCGGGTTCCTTTGGGTTCTTCGAATGGTCCGGAGAGAGCATTCCAGACTTGGGCACCAATTTCTACAGTAGAATGGTTGCGGGTCAACCATCACAGTGGGAAGAAAAGAACCCCCATTTGGCCTTGTCTGGGGTGCGCTGAAACGGGTGTTGGAACTTGGCTACTGGCTATATTTTATATATCGAAATCACCTCATTGTTGAGATGTTTGGCGAGTGTGGCGTGAGATAAGTCGAATTCCGGGAGTCCACCCGGTCGAGGCGCATTCCTAGACCAGCCCGAGTCGGTGTTCTCTTGGGCGCAGGAAAGGGTCGCCCGCAGGGCCGTTTGAATCGGGCCGCTTCAGGTTAGTAGGTTTCCGGGGGCACGTCCGACCCAAATTCGGGTTCAAGGGGTCGGCGGGTTCGCCGGAAGATCGTCGGGCGAAAAGGAAGGACGCACCCTATAAGGGCGATCCACCCTCCTCCGGACCCGGTTTGTCCGGCCGCCTGCGGGAATAGGCCGGGTGAAGGGGACGGTTTTTCCCTTTACCGTCATCGTTTTCCGGAGAGGTCCGGAAGGGGGTTGGCATGCGGGAGGAGTCTGGACGGGCCAAACGCGTCGCGGAAGGCTTGAGGGCTCTCTATCCGGACGCATCCTGCACCCTGTCCTTCCGGACGCCCTTTGAGCTCCTCGTGGCGACGATCCTGTCGGCCCGATGCCGCGATGAGCGTGTGAACCAGGTCACGCCGGCCCTGTTCGGGAGATGGCCTGGACCCGGGGAGCTGGCGGAGGCCGAGCCCCAGGAACTGGAAGAGATCGTTCGTCCCACGGGGTTTTTCCGGAACAAGGCCCGTTTCCTGAGGCAGGTCAGCCGCCTCATCGCCGAAAGGCACGGAGGAGCGGTGCCAGGGACCATGGAAGAACTGCTTCGGCTCCCCGGAGTGGCCAGGAAGACGGCCAACGTGGTTCTGGGAACGGGATTTGGAATCCAAGAGGGGTTCGTGGTGGATACGCACGTGGCGCGGCTTTCGAGGCGGCTCGGGTTGACGGCGCATCGAAGGTCCGAAGCCATCGAGGCGGATCTCATGGCCCGGTTTCCCAGGCGGGAATGGACGGCCCTCGGCCACCGGCTGATCCGGCACGGTCGGGCCATCTGTACGGCCCGGGTGCCCAGGTGCGGCGGATGCCTGTTGATGAGCGATTGTCCCCGAATCGGCCTCGGCCAGGAACGTCCTGCCGCCGGGCCTGTCTTCGGGAGAGAGCGGGCCAGGGAGGGCGCGGTCCGTCCCGAGGCTCAGGAGCGAGAGAGATGAGAGGACGAATCTACGACAACATCTCGCAGGTCATAGGGGATACGCCCCTCGTGCGCCTGAACCGGATTCCATCGGCGGACATGGCCGAAGTGTGCGTCAAACTCGAATCCCTCAATCCCGGCGCCAGCGTAAAGGACCGCATCGCGCACGCGATGATATCCGCCGCCGAGGAAGCGGGAACCCTCCTGCCTGGGATGTCCATCGTCGAGCCGACCTCCGGGAACACGGGGATCGGTCTCGCCATGGTGGCCGCGCAGAAGGGATACCGGCTGACCCTTGTGATGCCGGACACCATGAGTCTGGAACGGAGGCGGCTGCTCCAGGCCTTCGGCGCCCGGCTGATTCTGACTCCGGGAGAGAAGGGGATGAAGGGGGCCATCGCCGTGGCCCTCCGCATCGCCTCCGAAACGCCGGGGTGCTTCGTGCCCTCACAGTTCGACAATCCGGCGAATCCCTGGATCCACAGGAACTCGACGGCCCTGGAAGTACTGAGGGACACGGGGGGAAAACTGGACGCCTTCGTGGCGGGGGTCGGGACGGGTGGAACGGTGGCGGGCGTCGGGAGAATGCTCAAGGCCAGCCTGGGGCCATCGGTCATGGTCCTGGCGGTGGAACCGTCGGATTCGCCCGTGCTCTCGGGTGGAGAGCCAGGAAAGCACCGGATCCAGGGAATCGGAGCCGGATTCGTTCCGGACAACTACGACCCCTCGGTGGTGGACCGGGTCGTGCGCGTCGGGTTCGACGAGGCCCTCGAGGCGGCCCGCCGCCTCGGACTCGAAGAGGGCATCCTGGCGGGCATCTCCTCGGGGGCGATCCTTCACGCCGCCCTCGGGGTGGCCCGGGAGCTCGGGCCCGGGAAGCGCGTCGTGAGCGTCGTGTGCGATAGCGGCGAACGGTATCTCTCCACCCCGCTTTATCCCTACGAGGAGCCGGAATCCGCCGCCCCCTGACCCGTGGGCTCTTGAATCGGGCTCCCGCCTGGGCCTACACTTGCTACGGGGCTAGGCGCAATCGAGTCATCATGGGCCCGCGTCCCCGCCGAGGGGGGTGCGGACCCGGAGGGGCCCATGGGACATCGCATTCTGATCTTGGAGAGCGGAATTCCGGTGGTGCCGTTTGACCAGAGCCTCCTCCTGAGGAAGGAGCACGAGGTCCTACGCGCCGCGACGGGCGAGGAGGCCCTCCGAAAAATCTCGGAGGTGAGCCCGAGCCTCATCATCACGGACGACCGACTGGCCGACATGGAGGTCCGGGATTTCGTAAAGCAAGTTCGGCTCAACCCGGCGGGCCGCCACGCCGCCCTGATCCTTCTGAGCGGGAGCCCGTCGGCGGAGAAGCCGGAGGGGGTCAACACCGTCCTGCGAAAACCCGTCGTGGGGGGCGATTTCAACGAGGCCTGCCGCCGCCTCCTCTCGATCGCCGTGCGCAAGGACGCCCGCCTTCTGGTCTACGTTCAGGTGCAGGGGTACGTGCAATCGAGTCTGTTCCTGTGCAATTCCCTCAACCTGAGTGCCTCGGGCATCCTGATTTTGACCGCCCGGCGATTGAAGCTGGGCGACTCCATTCAACTCCAAATCACCCTCCCCCTCGAAAAGGACAAGGTGAGGGTCTCGGGCAAGGTGGTGAGGGAGGCTCGGGAGGTGGATTCGCGCCTCAACGCCTACGGGGTCCAGTTCGAGGACCTCGGCCCCGAAGACCGGCGCCGTATCCAGGCTTTCGTGGACGCGGGATTGAGGGGCGGCCTTTAGCCTCCCGCCCGCGGCCGGCGGTGCAAGGCCCCTGGGGCCGGGCGCTCCTCGTGATTCAGGACAAGGACTTGAGGGCGAGGCGGATCCACGTCTCGATGGGTCCGGCGGGCGCCTGAGCGCGCGCGTCGGCGAGGGCCTTTTCGGCTTGGGCGGTCTTGTATCCGAGGCTCTCCAGGGCCGTCAGCGCGTCCGTCAGTTCGCCGCCGAGGGTGGAGGTTGGGGTCCCCGGGAGGGAGATCCCGCCGAAATCGGACATCTTCTCCCGCAGTTCGAGGCAGATCCGCTCGGCGGTCTTCTTGCCCACGCGCGGGATGGACTGGAGCCTTCGGGTGTCGCCACCCCGGATGGCCGCCAGAAGCTCGTCAAACGTGAGTCCCGAGAGCACGGCCAGAGCCGTCATGGGACCCACGCCCTGAACGGCCATGAGTCTCCGGAAGGTTTCCCTTTCGGGGCGGGTGAGGAAGCCGAAGAGCAGGATGGCGTCGGCCCTCACCTCCGTGTGGATGTAAAGGTCCACCGTGTCTTCTTGGAGCCGCGTGAAGGTGGTCAGGGGCACCTGGACCTGGTAGCCCACGCCGCCCGCTTCCACCACCAGGCCGGAGGGCTCGCGCTCCAGGAGTTTCCCCCGGAGGCGCCCGATCATCTTGGGGCTCCGACGGACCCAAGCCGGCTCCGGGCCAGGGCGCAGATGGCCAGGGCGAGCGCATCGGAGGCGTCGAGCGGCGTCGGAGGCTTGGGCAAACCGAGGATGGCCTGGACCATTTTCTGGACTTGAACCTTTTCCGCCCGGCCGTAGCCGGTGACGGCCGCCTTGACTTCCGCCGGCGAAATCTCCAAGACAGGCACGCCCACCTGGGCGGCGGTCAACATGACGGCCCCTCGCACCTGCCCCAGTTTGAGCGCGCTCTGGGCGTTCTCGGCCATGAAGACCCCTTCGAGGGCCAGGACTTCCGGGTGGAATTCCCCGATGAGAGCGCGGAGCCTCTCGCCGATGAGGGCGAGCCGTTCGGAGTGGGGCAGATCCGGGGACAACCGCACGGCCCCGAAGGCAAGCGCCCGGTGGGCGGGCCCGCGTCCTTCCACGACGCCGTAACCGGTGCACCGGGAGCCCGAGTCCACCCCGAGCGCGATCATCCGGCCTCGAAAGCCTCCAGGTCCTTGTCGTCGATGTCGAAGTTGGCCCAAACGGCCGCCACGTCGTCGTTGTCCTCCAGGGCGTCCACCAGCTTGAGGAGGCCCTTCACCTGGTCCCCCTGGAGGCGGACGGTCAGGAGTGGGACGTACGCGGGCCTGGAGCCGGTGACCGGGAGGCCGGCCTTGACGAGCGCATCGTTCACGCTGTTGAGGGATTCGAAGGTTGTGACGACCGTGTAGGTATCGCCGTCGCTCTGAACATCCTCCGCCCCGGCCTCGATGGCGGCCTCGAAGACCTTCTCCTCGGTGAGCCCCTCGCCCGCCACGGTGATCTGCCCCTGCCGCTGGAAGTTCCGGGCAGCGCAACCGGGGACGCCCATGTTCCCCCCGTACTTGCTGAACAGATGGCGGATCTCGCCGGTGGTACGGTTCCGGTTGTCGGTCTGGACCTCCACCATGATGGCGACGCCGGCGGGCCCGAATCCTTCGAAGAGGATTTCCTCGATGGCCTCGGCGCCCTCGCCACCCGTCCCGCGGGAGATGGCCCTCTTGATGTTGTCGTTGGGCATGTTGATGGCCCGGCCCGCCTGGATGGCCGCCCGAAGCCGCGGGTTGTTATCGGGGTCGCCTCCGCCGAGCTTGGCCGCCACGATGATCTCTTTGGCGATCTTGGTGAACATCTTACCGCGCTTGGCGTCCTGGGAGCCTTTGCGCGCCTTGATATTGGCCCATTTGTTGTGACCGGACATGGGTTCCCTCTCCTCAGACCAGCGCCTATCTTATCACGGAAGGCCCCTCCCGCGTCACGGGGCGAGAACCCCGGGCCGCCCTCAGCCCCTCGGGTAGGAGAGGGCGTCCTTCAATCGGAAGAGGTCGCTGTCCCGGTCCACGAGGCGGATCTTCGTGAGCAGGGTTTCCGGATCGATGAGGTCGGCGAAGGGCACCGCGCGAATCTGGAACTGGTCCTCCACGCTCACCATGCACCCGAAGCGGCCTTCCTGATAAAGCCGGAAAGCCCCGTGGCCCAGCATGGAACCCAGGACCACGTCGAAGGAGATGGGTGGGGCCGTGCGCGTCTCGTATCCGATTTGCTTCGGATTGACTTTCTTGATCCGTCCCGTCCGCTCCGTATAAAGGGCCGCGGTCTTTTCCGCGAGGCTTCTGCAGAGTTCGGCTTTGCCAAAGTACACGTTCCCGTGGGCGTCCACCTCCCGGGGACGGTGGGATTCGCCGAGGCGGTCCGCGAGGCCCTCCGCGATGCAGATGAGTCCAGCCGTGCGCCCGGCCTTCTCCCTCCGGATGATCAGGTCCGCGAAACGGGAGGCGAGGGCATCCGGGTCCACGTCTCCGTCCACGTCCTCGGCGGCGAGGATGTCGCACGCTTCGCCCGCCACCCCCGCGGCGTAGGTGATCCAGCCGGCTTTGCGCCCCATGAGCTCCACCAGGAAGTAGGCGTTGGTGGAGTCGGCGTCGGCCTTCAGGTTGAGAAGGGCCTTCTGGGCGGAGTCCACCGCCGTCCAGAATCCGAAGGTCCAGGCGATTCCATAGTAGTCGTTGTCGATGGTCTTGGGGATGTGGATGGTGGGCATCCCGAGAAGGTGGAGGAAGTTGGCCGTCTTCAGCGTGTCGTCGCCGCCCATGGTGAGAAGGGCGCCAACGCCGTGGGCCTTCAGCCCGCTGACGATGGCGCGCAGCTTGGAGGATTTGGACGCGTCCTCAAGGTCGCCGCGGCTTCGAACGGACTTGCCGGGATTGGCCCGCGAGGACCGGAGGAAGATGCCCCGGTGGTTCCGGATCGTGGAGATCGAGTCGTCGAGGACGAGGTAGTCACGGCCGGGCTCGAGCCGGGACCCCTCGGACCCATCCCACCTCTCCAGGCGGGAGAACCCGTCGAGGAACCCCAGGACTCCGATTCCGTGGTCCAGGAAACCGAGAGCGGCCGCCGAGATGACGGCGTTGGCGGCAGGCGCGGGGCCGCCGGAAAAGACCATCCCCACCTTCGGGCCACCGGCGGGACCGGTGAACGAGGAGCCGACCATGGACGCACCTCCAAAAAGGCGAAACGCACGCCGCTGATGCCTGAGACCCGAGTATACGGCGGGAGCAGGCCTCCGGCAATGGACTGCGGCGAAGGAGCGTTTGGAGTATTCTAACGGCATATTTTTTTCGAGGAGATGGCGATGAACTGGGCCCACCTGCACCTTATCGTGAACCACGCGCCCGTCATGGGCGCGTTCTTCGTGCTGGCCCTGGGCGCGTGGGCCTTCGTCAGGCGAAGCGCCGAGCTACGGCGAGCCTCGCTTCTTGGCAGTTTCCTGCTGGCGCCCGCCGCCCTCCTCGCCTTCTTTTCCGGACGGGAGGCGGAGGAGGTTGTGGAAGATTTTCCGGAAATGCCCCACGCGATCTTGGAGGCTCACGAGGAGGCGGCCCTTGCCGCGCTTCTGGCGATGGCCGTCGCGGGCCTCGCCGCGGGGGCGGTTCTCCTCCTTCAACGGAAAGCGGAATCGCCGGGCCGGAGGGCCACCGCCCTCTGCCTCGTCCTGCTCCTGGCCGCCGCCGGCCTGGTGACCTGGGCCGCGAACCTGGGAGGGCAGATCCGCCACCCGGAGGTCCGAGGGGGGTTCTCCGCGCCGGAGAATCCCTTGGAGGATGGGAGGGGCAGAGATCGGAAGGGGAGGGACTAGTCCTGCCGGGAGGCCTCGGGGACCCTTGCCAGGGCCAGGTGGGCCAGGTTCTCTGATACCTCCAGGGCCTTCGGCAGCATCCGCCGCACGCGGTCCGGGGGATATCCGGCGGCCCGGAGGTCCTGCCCGAGCACGAGGAGCGAGGAGAATCGGCAGGGGATGCACCCGAATTGCGTGGCCTTCGAGAGGGACTCGGCCAGGGCCAGCAGGCTGTCTCCTTCACGGGAGGCGATGCCGTGAGCTTCGGCGGCGCCGTGGAGGGCGAATCGCACCGAGTCGAAGGCCGAGAGGGCGCTGTCGTAAACCCTGCCCTCGGAGGCCGAGCGGAGGCACGCCCGGCGGGCCTCGGTTGCCCGGTCCAACCACTGAACGACGCGATCGGCGGTACGGCTCTCGCGCACGGGGGGTTACCCGATCTTCTCCGGAAATTCGACGCGGAGGCGCTCGAAAAGGCCTTGGAGATCCTCGGGGATGACCCGGAGCTTGCCGAAGAGCGTCGTGAAGTTCGTGTCTCCGGTCCACCTGGGCACGATGTGGAAGTGCAGGTGGTCGATGATTCCGGCCCCGGCCGCCTCGCCCAGGTTGAGGCCCACGTTGAATCCGTGCGGGTTGTAAACCCGCCTGAGGAGGTGCTCGCAATACGCGACGGTCTCGATGGCTGAAGCCCGGGCCGCGGTGTCCAGGCCGGTGAGGGTGTCCACGTGGGCCCTGGGGACCACGAGGAGATGGCCGTTCGTGTACGGGAACTTGTTCAGGAGAACGGCCGTCGCGCCGTCGCGGTACACCACCAGGTTGTCCAACGAAGGCGGATCGGTAAAGGCCTTGCAGAACACGCACCCGCCGGCCTGCTTGTCGGGATCCTTCACGTATTGAAGGCGCCAGGGCGAAAAGACGATCTCCATGGTCGCGCCCCCGCAGAAATGGCCCCGGGCCCCGCCGGGACCCGGGGCGGCCGAGCGGCGGTGGGGGCGGGGAGCCCGCTGGGGCCCCCGCCCCGCGCGGGTTCAGTGACGGTTCACCGCTTCCTTGAGTTCCTTGCCAGCCCGGAAGTAGGGGACCTTCTTCCGTGAGACCTGGACCTTTTCGCCGGTCTTGGGGTTGCGGGCCGTGCGGGCCTCCCGCACCTTCATGCGGAAACTCCCGAAGCCGCGGAGTTCGACCTTCTCTCCGCTTTCGAGGGCGTCGGTCACGGCCTTGAAGATGGTGTTGACGATGATCTCCGCCGGTTTCTTCGGCAGGGTGGACTGCTTGGCCACCAGTTCGATCAGGTCAGCCTTCGTCATGACCTCACTCCTCTCCGTTCTTCTGGAACCCGCTGAAATCCAGGACGTCCCCGAGGCTCACCCGACCGTCCTCGGCCGGACGGTACTGCGGGTCGTCCTCACGCTCCCTCGCCTGGCGCTCGCGCCTCTGGCCTTCCTTGAGAGAGAGGCCGATGCGCTTTTCGTGGGGCTCGAGACGAATGATCTTGAAGGGGTAGCTCTGTCCGACTTCCACCACCTCCGAACAGCTCGTGATGTGCTTGTCGGATAGCTCGGAAATGTGGACGAGCCCCTCGACACCGTCGCCCAGGTCCACGAAGGCGCCGAAGTCCACGATCTTCGTGACGGCGCCGGGAACCACGTCGCCCACGTAGTGATTCTGGAAGAACTGCTCCCAGATGTCGGGCAGGAGGGCTTTGATGCTCAAGGAAAGGCGCTGGTTCACGGCGTCGATGTTGGTGATGACCGCCGAGACGTCGTCCCCCTTCTTCAGCACTTCGCTGGGATGGTTGATCCGCTTCCAGGAGAGGTCGGAAATGTGGACGAGGCCGTCCACTCCGTCGAGGACCTCCACGAAGACCCCGAAATCGGTGATGTTGCGCACCTTGCCGGTCACCCGATCGCCCTCACGGAAGGTCTCCGTGATGATGTCCCAGGGATTGGGTTCGGCCTGCTTGAGGCCGAGGGAGATGCGCTGGGCCTCCACGTCCACGTCCAGGATCACCACCTCGACCATGTCGCCCACGTTGAGGACGGCGGAGGGATGCTTGACCTTCTTGGTCCAGGACATTTCGGAAACGTGGATCATGCCTTCGATGCCGGGCTCCAGTTCCACGAAGGCGCCGTAGTTCGTCAGGGAGATGACCTGGCCCCGGACCTTCATCCCGATGGGATACTTGTCGCCCACGTTCGTCCACGGGGAGGGCTCGAGCTGCTTGAAGCCCAGCTGGAGTTTCCCCGTCTCTTCGTCGAAGTTCAGAACGAGGACGTCGATCTGATCGCCGACCTGGAACATCTCGGAGGGGTGGTTCACCCGCTTCCAGGACATGTCCGTCACGTGAAGCAGGCCGTCGATGCCGCCCAGGTCCACGAAGGCGCCGAAGTTCGTGAGGTTCTTGATGGTGCCGCGGAGGGGGACGCCCTGCTGGACGGCCTCGAGGATCCTTTCCTTCTGGACCGAGACCTTTTCTTCCAGGTAGGCTTTGCGGGAGAGAACGATGTTTCCGCGCTTGCGGTTCACCTTGATGACCCGCATTTCGACCTCCTGGCCCTTGAGGGCGCGGAGGTTGCGGATGGGCTGAAGATCCACCAGGGAGCCGGGGAGGAAGGCGCGAACGCCCACGTCCACCGCCAGGCCGCCCTTCACCCGGTCCAGGATGATGCCCTTGATGGGACGCCCTTCCTTGTAGGCGCGCTCCACCTCTTCCCAGGCCTTCATCTTCTGGGCCTTGACCTTGCTCAGAACCACGTGCCCGTTCTGGTCCTCCAAGCGCTCCAGGAAGACCTCCACCTCGTCCCCCGGCGCCACGGCGAGTTCGCCGCGCGCGTTGAGGAACTCCTCCTTGGGCACCACGCCTTCGCTCTTGAGACCCACGTCGATGAGGACGTCGGTGGGCGTGATGGCGACCACCCGGCCGCGGATGAGGTGCCGTTCGCTATGATCGGCCACCTGGGCCTTGAGGAGCGCCCCCATATCCACCTGGCTCTCTTCCCCGATGTTGTCGGAGTTCAGGTCGAGCCACTCCTGGGGCACCTCAAAGGGCGCACCTGGACCCTGATGGTCCCGTTCTTCCGTAACCGACATGTACGTGTACCTCCCGATCTTGGATTTGATCCCGCCCGAAGACGAAATCTGAACCGATTGTATCCCGGAACCCACCTGCTGTCAATGAGATGGGGTCGCCGGCGGGGGCAGGCCGGGAGGCCCCTGTCCGGGGCCGGCCGGGCCCGGGGCCTTCCAGGGGTTTACGAGGGGGGAATCCGAGGCCGCAGGCCCCGTCAATACTCGATGCCCTCGCGGGCCGGGACGCCCGCATCGAAGTAGTGTTTCACCTTCCTCATCTCGGTGACCAGATCCGCGGCGTCCAGGACGGACTGGAGTCGGGTCCGGCCCGAAAGGACGAGTTCCGCCTGCCCATCGCTTCGCCACGCATTCAGAAGGTCCAGGATGTCCTCCTCCCGGATGAGCCGGTACTGCTGGGCCGAGAGGACCTCGTCCAGGATCACCAGGTCGTGGTCCCGCGATCGCACGGCTTCCCTCGCCAAGGAGAGCCCGCGTGACGCCTCCTCGAGGTCGGGAGGCGTCACGCCGAAGCGGAAGGTCCCGTCGGGCCGTATCCGTTCGCAGCCGGTGGGGTCGAGTCTCAGGCGGGGCAGGGTACGGAGTACCTTCCGCTCGGCGTAGTGTTCGTTCGTGCCGTCGTACCCCTTGTCGAACTGGATCATCCAGACCCTTCGCCCCGCTCCGACAGCGCGGACCGCGAGGCCGATGCAGGCCGTGGTCTTTCCCTTGCCGTCGCCCGTGTACACGTGGAGGCGAGGCGCGAAGGGGTCACTGGAAACGGGGCCAGGCGCCATGTCGGGCCTCCTTCTGGTGGAGGGGCGAACGGGGGCCCGCTCATCTCACCCAGGCATCCCTTCCCCCCTTGGATGGGGCGGGAGCCCGACCACGAGGAGCTGGTCCCCCGGACGGAGGCCGTGCAGGGCGCAGAAGCCTCCGTTCACCTCGAGCACGTGGCGAATGGGGACGGAAGGGGCGTAGCTCGGACAGGGGTCGCCGGGACAGGGGGGCACGTCGGGAGAAATCTCGACGACGCGAAACCCCGCGTCCAGCCACACCAGGTCGAGAGGGATCTTGCAGTTCTTCATCCAGAAGGGTCGCGCCTCCTCCGTGTCGAACAGGAAAAGCATGCCCTCGTCGGGGGCGAGAAACTCCACGAACATCAATCCTCTCGCCTGCTCCAGGGGGTTCAGGGCGGGCTCCACCCGGACCGTGAATCCGTTGGGGAGGACCACCGTGGTCGGGGCGGGGGAGGGCGGAGGCGGGGACGCGGGCGGTCCCCCCGCGCAGGCGAGCCCGAGGGTGGCGATGGCGATCATCGCCCCCAGGCGGCTCAAGGCTGGGTGCGTGTCCACGAGCGCATTCTCCAGAAGTAGTGAACGCCCGAGTACACCGTGAAACAGGCGACACCCCACTTGAGCGCGGCCACAAAACGAGGGTCGAACCAGAAGGCGTTCTGGATCAGAACCGCCACGGCGTAGGAGATCTGGACGACGGTGGTGCACTTTCCCGGGAGCGAGGGCGGAAAACTCTTGATCCCGTGGGTCAGGTTCAAGATCAGGGCCAGGGTGACGATCACCACGTCCCTGGCGATGGTGAGGATGGGGACCCAGGCGGGAATGGGATGGCTGATGCCCGTCTCCGGAAGGGCGAGGGCGACGTAGGTGGCCGTGAGCATGAGTTTGTCGGCCATGGGGTCCAGGAAGGCCCCGAGCTCCGACCGCTGGTTGAAGAAGCGCGCGATAAACCCGTCCAGGGAGTCCGTGATTCCCGATCCAAGAAAGACCCAGAGGGCGAGGCGCGGATGCCCGTAGGCCACCGCGAGGATGAACACGGGGATGAGCGCGATGCGCAGGATGGAGAGCATGTTGGGAACGGTCATGCGCTCGCCCCGGCCCGGATGGCCGGCTCCCTCGGACTATTCCAGGACGTCTCCGACCTGGGCCTGGCCGCCTCCGTCCACCACCCCGATGGACAGGTGCTCGCCCACGATCTTGGTGATGGTCAGCGTTCCGATTCGAGACTTCTCCTGGCCGAGGACCTTTCCCGTGTCGGGATCGGTGATGGTCTCCCCCACCCGGAAGAGGCCGAACTGCTGTCCTTCGCGGATTCCGTCCGTACTGCCCAGATTGACGTAGGCCTTGCCGTCGCTCACCTTGGCCACTTTTCCGGAGACCAGGGCCGCGGCGCCGAGCCCCTCTTTGAGGCTCGACGCGCTGTTGACGATCTGCTGGGCCAGGCGGTCCACCGCCGGCTGGAAGATCTTACGCGCCTGGGACTCGTCCCAGTCCGTGCCGCCGCCGATACCGGCGATCCGGAGTTTCCCGAAGGAGTCCTTGCCCGATTCGCTGCCCGTAAAGAGGATCTCGGCCGTGGTCGTGTTGACCAGGCGGAGGCTGAGGGTGCCTTCGGCGGTCGTCTTGCTGGCGTCGACGCCGAGCCTGAAGAAGGCTTCCCCTCCGGCCTTGCGGATGGAAAAATCGGTGACGGCGCCCATCACCACGAGCTGGCAGCCCAGGAGTTTGCCCACCTTGACGGCGGTCTTGTCGTCGATGGCTCCGCTCAAGGAGAGCTCCTGCTCGGCGAGGACCGATTCCAGCTCTTTTCGCTCGATGACTCGGAACTGGCCGGACTGGACGAGCTTCTCCACCAGCCAGTCCTCGATGGCGGGCCCCAGACGCCCGTGGCCGTATTGGGACTCGTTCCTGATCTTCAGCACGGCGATGCGGGGCTTCTGGGCGAAGGTCGCCAGGGATGCGGCCGAGAAGGCGAGGACGAGCGACAGGGCTACGAGGCGTTTCATCGGGATTCCTCCTAAGGGCCCAGGATAGCGGTCCTAGAAAGCCACTGTCAAACGGTTGGCGCTCTGGGAAGTGACCTTGGCCCTGGGCCAGAGCTTTCGAATCTCCTGCGCCAGATCGGAGGCGTCTCCTTGCATGGACACGTGGAGCGTGGCGCGGGCCCCTTCCGAGCTTCGAAGGATCGCCTCCTGAACGCCGCGGGCTTCCCGCTCCAGCCGGGCCGCCACCTCCGCGGCCCGCTCGGGCGTCACGCCATCGATATCAAGCAGAAGGGCCCGGGACGAGGAGGATTCGCGGGCCCACTGGGACGTGATCTGGCGGACCAGGTCGCCTCCCGCCACGGTGGCCGCCTGGCGGGCCGCCTCCTGGTATCCGGCCTCGCCCACGTGGACGGAGGTGCCATGTCCCGAGGCGGTGGCCAGAATCTCCCGGGTATCGGCCTTTACCGCCTTCAGGTTGACCGACGCCTGGTAGGAGGTCAAGTTGGAGCCCCTCACGCTTCCGCCGGCCCCACCGGAAGCGGCACCGAGGATGGCCACCTCCGCTCCGTAGCGTCGAAGGAGGTCGGACTGGGCGCCCTGATCCATGGACCAGAACCCTGCGCCTCCCGCCTCGTCCGGAGTCTCCACAAGGAGGAAGCCCTTTTCCCTCAGCACCTTCTGAACGAAGGCCGCGACGGTCCCGTCGTCGTTCTTGAGCACCACCGCGACGCGGGGCATCTTCATCCGCCTCAGAAGGAGCCCGAGACCACCGAGGTCGTCCGCCAGGCTGCCCTCCCGCACCTCCGCCTCCACCTGAACCGTGTAGATATTGGAGTCCCGGTCGGCGTTCTCGGAGAGAATCGAGTAGTTGGAGACGTAGCCCCTGGTTTGCGTGTAGATGCGGTCCGCCAGGAGCTGGTTGTTCTGAACCAGGGTCTCCGAGTCCACGAGCGTCCCGATGACCTGCTCGACGGCCGTGCGGAGAGCGGCCTCCACCGCGCGGTCGCGCGCCCGCGCGGCGTCTCCGGACAGGATGGCGGCCGTTCCCGTGGCCGTCACCCGGGACTGGGCGGAGGCGGCGCCGCCTCCCAAAAGCAAGAGAAGGAACGCCAAGAGTCCAGCCGATCGCTTCATGGAACACCTCCGTGCGTCTGCGCCGGGTCGGAGCCGGAGGACCGCCTCCCCCGAACGCGCAGGATGGGGATCTCTTCGCTCTTGCCCTTGACCCGGACCGGATCGAGGGGTTCGACCTCGTAAGTCTCGTACAACTCGGGGATGCGGGCCGCCAAGCCGGCCGGCACGATCACGTCGTCGGAAACGGCGAGGCCCTGGAGCCGGGAGGCCAGGTTCACCGTGTCCCCGATCACCGTGTAGGCGAAGTTGTTCCTGGAGCCGTTGTTCCCCACCACCACGGGCCCCGACGTAACGGCGATTCCGATGTGCAGCGGCGGTTTCCCCTCCCTGGAGAACCGCTCCCGGAGGGCCCTGGCGCGTTCCTGCATGGCGACGGCGCAGGCCAGAGCGCGGGCGGGGTGGTCGGGTTGCGTCAGGGGATCGCCGAAGAAGGCCAGGATTGCGTCTCCGATGAACTTGTCCAGGGTGCCGTCGAAGGCGAAAAGAACCTCCGTCATCTCGTTGAAGTACTCGCTGAGCAGGAGGCAGACGCGCTCCGGCGGAAGGTCTTCGGAGAGGCGCGTGAACCCGCGGATGTCGGAAAAGAGAATGGTCAGGTCCTTCCTTCGGCCTCCGAGCTGGACGACACCCGGGTTCCGAAGGAGCGTCCTGGCGATGTTCGGCGAGACGTACCGGCTGAAAAGGCCTTCCACCGCCCGGCGCTCGCTGTAGTCGCGGGCCCGGTGGTAGGCGAAGGACCCCCCCGCGAAGAGAAGCGCGCAAAGCGCCAGGCCCAAGATCGGAAGGGGCCTTCCCGCCCGCACGGCGGCGATGGCGCCCCACGCCAGGGAGGCGAAAACCAGGAACCAGACGGCCAGGGCCGGGCCGGGCCGGAGGGCAAGGGATGTGAGCACCGTGCCCAGGGCGGCCAGAAGGGCGAAAAGGGCCCAGGCCCATGGCCCGCGGACGGGTACGATTTCCCGGCCGGCCAGTAGGGCCTCCAGAGCCTGGCCATGGACCTCGACCCCCGCCATGGTGTGGCTCGAAAGGGAGGTCTGTCCCGGGTCCGCAAGCCTGGGGAGGGGGACGGAGAAAAAGTCGTGCTGGCTGGGGCGGGCGGAACCCACGAGGACGATGCGGCCCTTCAAGGCGGGGAGGGGCCCTGACCCCTTCAACGCCTCCAGAAAGGGGATCCGCGGCAGGGTTCCTTCACCGCCGAGGTAAGGGATCCACCATCCCGTGCCATCGGTGGCGAACCGCCTCTCTCCCAGGTGCAGGGTGTTCCCTTCCAGCCTCACCTCCGGCGGTCCCTCGGGAAACCAGTAAAGAAGAGCGCTTGCCAGGGCGAGAGGCGGGTGCCGGATCTTGAATCGGCCCTCCTGCGCCTCCACGTACGGAGCGGGGATTTTGCGGAAGATGCCGTCCGGATCGGAGAGGAGGTCGATGGAGCCGAGTCCGACGGCCTGGCGCCGAAACCGGTCCAAGGGATAGAGACCGTTGCCGGGGCTGCAGGCCAGGAGGCAATCCGCGCGCGCGAGAGCGCCTTCCAGGAGCGCGTCTTCGGCTTCCGTTCTTGGCTCGAGGAACAAAAAATCCAGCGCCACCAGGGCGGCGCCCGAAGCCCAGAGGCGATCCACGACAGCGGCGATGTCGGCGCGGCTGGGATTGCGTCCCCCCAAGGCCTGAAACGCGGCATCGTCCACCGCAACGAGCACCACCCGGCCGGAGGGAGGGTGCCTCCGCGTTCGGAGCAGGAGATCGTACAGCCTTCCCTCGCCGGGCGAGGCGATCCCCAGAGCGAGGGGGAGCGCCCCGAGGACGGTCAGAATCCCGCCGAGAATGAGTCCGCCCCGGCGAAAGCGGGGCCAGGCCAGCGCCACGGTACCCCCTTCAGCGTTCGGCGAGCCAGAGGTCCGAGGGTTTCGGGCGGAGGCCGCGACCCTCCACTCCGCCCACGTCGGGACGAACCACGATTCGGACCCGCCCCTCCGAGAGGGCCCCCGTTGCGGCTTCGGCCTCGCGCAGGCGGCGGGCCTCCTCCTCGGTGACGAGGATGTCGGCCCCGAGGGAGCCGGAGGCTCCCATTGCCTTCACCTCGATGGCCGCCTCCTCCCCCCGCGGACGGGTGGAGGGCGGCCGCTGCGCCCTTTCGATCCGGGGCAGGGCGGCGAGGGCGAGGGGGAGGGCGGGGGAGAGGTGCGGGTCCGTGAGGCGGAAGCGCCCCTGGGAGGCGGCCGGCCGGGTTACGTAGCGGGCGAGCATCCCTTCCCGGGCGCGCAGGGGTTTGATGGTCTTGATGCCGTAGACTTCCCTCCCGGCGGGATCCAGAATCCTCGGCTGCAGGGCGGGCCTCACTCCCGCCTCCCGGGCATCCACGGTGACCGTGGCGAAGGAGGAGAGCTCGCGACTCGGCGGGGGAGTCGGCTCGGCCCGCGGAGCAGGCGGGTCCGAGGGCGTTCTCCGGGGGGGCGCGGGTTCGGGCGGGGGCGCGGGGAGAGTGACCAGGGCCACCTCCGAAGCGAGGCCCTGGACGCCGTTGATGGGCACCTCGAGGGTCAGAACGTAGCGTCCGTCCCGGTCCCCCTCCGAAACGACCCGGCCTCCCGAGACGATGCCCCGGACCCGGGTCCGGAGCGCCTCAAAGGATTCGAGCCGACGCTCGGAGTCGACAGGAAGGCGCATGGCGATTCGAAGCGCCGCGGCCTGGGCTTTGAGAACGGCGACTCTCCGGGCATCCACACGGGCCTGGGCGGTGGAAGGTCCCGCGGCAGGAAGGGGGACCTCCGCTTCGGCCCGGATCCACCCCGCGTCCCAATCCACGCTCCCTCCGGAAACGGTTTCTCGATAGGGGGCTTCGGGGTCCACACCGCCCAGAGCGGCGAAGGTGACGGTGCAGGCAACGAGGAGCACCCTCTTCCAGGACGCGTCGTTCATGCATCCCTCCATGCGGTGGGAGTGTACCACGCGGGGGCTTTGGGTCCTCCTCAGGAGGGGGTCTTGAACAGGAGGATCTTCCGGCCGAGAAGGCGCAAGAACCCCTGGGTCTCCAGTTCCTTCAGCAGGCGGTTCACGGTCTCGCGGCTGGTTCCGATGAAATGGGCGATCTCCTCCTGGGTCGGCCGCGTGATCAGGATGGAGCCGTCGGCCAGCTGGCGCCCTTCGCGCTCCGCCAGTTCTGTGATGAAGCGCGCGAGGCGGCCGAAGGTGTCCATCAGAACCAGGCTGCCCACGCGCTGGGAGGTTTCCCGAAGCCTCTGGGAAAGGGTCCGGATGACGGAGAGGGCAAGGGAAGGATTGGAGGCGAGGGCCTCCAGGAAGCGTTCCCGGGAAAGCCACACGCAGTCCGTCTCTTCCACCGCCTGGACGGATGCCGAGCGGCGTTCCGCCGGATCGAACAGGGCCAGTTCGCCGACCAGTTCTCCGGGACCCAGGAATGCGAGCGTCACCTGACGTCCGTCCTTGCCGTTGATGTAACACTTGACCCGCCCCGAGAGGAGGATGTAAAGCGCCTCGCCCGGATCGCCCAACTCGAACAGGACTTCCCCGCGGCTGAAGGTGCGACGTTCCGAAAAGCGGAGAACCTCCTCCAGATGGGCTTCATCCAGCCCGCTGAAGCAGGTGATCCGTTTCAGCAGTTCCGTCTGGTCCAACGCTCACCCCAAGCGGCCGGGACGAGGGCCGGCCCGCGCAAGGCGGGAAGGGGGGCCGCCCGGCCCCCCTTCCCCATGCGGTTCATTGGGACTCGTCGTCCTCGGGAATCGGGTCCTCCCCCTCCGAGGAGGGAAGGGCCCCGTCCATGGGCTCGTCGCCCTCTCCACCGGTCATCTTCTGCATCACGTGGCGGGGAACCGACACGTTGGTGATGGCGTGCTTGAAGACGATCTGGTCGTAGTCGCGCCCGCGGATGTGGATCGTGTAGCGGTCGAAGCCAAGGACCTGACCGACGAACTTCTTCCCGCTGACGAGGAAGATCGTGATGAGGGAACGATCCTTGCGGACGAAATTGAGGATCTGGTTCTGGATGTTGATTTCACGGTTGGGCGCCGGCTTTTTCGCGCCATCTCTGGATGAGTTCGAGGGCATCATCGCGCCATTCCTCCTCTTGGATATCGAACCAATGAATTCCTTCTTCTTTCTTGAACCACGCTTGCTGGCGCTTGGCCAGGTTCCGGGTCCGCTGCTTGATTCGCCGGACCGCCTCCTCCAGGTCCAAGGAACCTTCGAGGAAGGACGCCAATTCCCCGTAGCCGATGGCCTTGGAGGCGGGTCCGGAAAGGTGGCCCGCTTCCCTCAGCCGCCGGACTTCATCCAGCAGGCCCGCGGCCATCATCTCCTCGACCCGGCGCTCGATTCTATGGTAGAGGAAGGGCTTGGGTGCCGTCAAACCCACCGTGAGCCCCGGGGTGACTCCTTTTTGGGCCGGGTCCTGCCGGATCCACCTGGAAAAGGGCCTCCCGGTCAGCAGTCGCACCTCGAGCGCCCGTACGATCCGCAGGGTGTCGCGGGGGCCCACCTCGCGGGCGCGGTCGGGGTCCAGCCGGGAAAGGATCCGGTGCAGTCCTTCGGGGCCCCGCGCCAGGGCGCGGCGGCTGAGCCTTTCCCTTATTTCTCCGTGCCGTCCTGGCGCGGAGACGAGCCCGCGCGTTAGGGACCGGTAGTAGAGGCCCGTTCCACCCACGAGGATGGCCGTCCGCCCCCGGGACCAGATGTCCAAAAGGGCCTTCAGCGCGTCCGCCCGGAACGAGCCCGCGGAGTAGAAGCTCCCCGGCTCGGCGACGTCGATGAGGTGGTGGGGGACCCCCCGGCGCTCCGCTGGGGAGGGCTTGTCCGTCCCGATGTCGAAGCCCTTGTACACGGCCATCGAATCGCAGGAGACGATCTCTCCCCCGAGGAGGAGCGCCGCTTCCACCGCCAGGCGGGTCTTGCCCGTGGCGGTGGGACCGACGAAGGCGAGGAGAGGGCCCTCCGGGAAGAGGGCGCCGTCAGGAGGGCTCACGGAAAAGGTCTTTTCGCGTGTGGCGGAGGGTCTCCAGGACCCGGGTCTCGTGGTCCGGCCCGAGGGTCCTTCGAATGGCCAGGAGCACGCTGTAGAGGAACTCGTTGAGGGACTGCACCAGGAGGGCCTGGCGATCCCCTTGAAGGGCCCGCAGGTTCTCGATCAGCCGTTCCTCGGAGAGGGATCCGTTGCTCCGGATGGTGACTCTCCCGAAAACCTCCGGTTGAACGGTCTTGAGGCGTCCGAGGTACTTCTCCAGGATGTTCTCCGCGATGGGCCCGACTTCACGCAGAAGGTAGTGGTACAGGAAGGAGAACATTTCGTTGTAATTGCGGATGAGGCCGCCCAGTTCTTTCAACTCGCGGCGCTCCTCCTCGAACCGGTCCTTCCGGCCCTTGACGTGGAGGAACCCGATGGAGAAGAAGATATACAGTGTCTTGAGCGTCTCGAACTCCCCGATTTCGCTCAGGTCGCACACTTCCTGGACGCTGCGTGCCCCGTCCACCAGGCGGAAGACGTGCTTCTCGTATTCCTCGAAGTGGAGGCCCTGGGGGCGGTGGGCCGGAAGCACCCGCTCGAAGACCACGTCCTTGTTGGGCATGTAGCGTTCGAAAAGAGCCGGGTCCTCGATGCGTCGGAGACCTTCCAGGAGAAGCTCCGGGACGGAAATGGCCGTCGTGATGTTCTCGCCCGCCTTCTCCTCCCCTTCGAAAAACTGGAACGACCCCGAATCCCAACGGAGGATGGAAAAGGCGATCTCCTGCACCTGGCGCCGGACCTCGTTCCAGAGGTCCTTGGGGGTGAGCGCTTTCATTTCCACGAGAATCTTGCCCAGCCGCTTGCCTCGGGTCACGTGGCGGCTGGCCTCGTCGAATTGGGCCTGGCTGATCCGGCCTTGGCGCAGGAGCATGTCCCCGAAGCGTTCTTCGGGCACATTGGAGGTGGCGAAGGTGACGACGCCGTTCTTGAAGTGAAGGGTCTTCGTCACGGTCCCGTTCCGGACGAGGAGGACGCCGGTCTTCCCGGTGGTCTTGAGAAAGTCCAGGATCTCGGGGAGGCCGAGCTGGGAGTAGTCGCCTTGGAGGGGAACAGCTCCGAGGCTCATGGCGGCTCTTTCCGAGGGGCCGCGGGCCCGATGGCCTGGGCGAGGCCCCCTGTGGTGACGCGGGCGGCATGGCGCTCCGGAATGCGGACGAGAACCCGCCCATAAACCCGGTCCATGGGAAATGGCCCCAGGTGCCGGCTGTCCAGGCTTTCCGCGGCATTGTCTCCGACGCAATAGAGGAATCCGTCGGGGACTCCCCCGGCGGAGGCGGGAAGCGCCTCGGGGTGATCCCCCGGAAGCCCGGCCACGCGCTTGACGAGGAACCCGCTTCCGGAAGGGTCCGTCAGAATGACGAGGTCGCCTCGCTGGGGCCCCCCCAGGCGAAAGGCCCAACGGTCCACGAGGATCAGGTCCCGGTCTCCGAGGGTGGGCGCCATGCTCTGACCGGACACTCGAAAGGGCCGGAAGAAACCGAGCAGGAGCAGGAGCGAAAGAAGAACCGACACGGCCGCCCCGAGTGTGTACCTCCAGAGCAGATTCCATGCCGACTTCATGGGCTCAACCCCGTCATAGGCCTCTCATTTTAGAACGGGCGGGGCGCCTGCCGCAAGCCGATGCGCCCTCGGGACGGCGGGCGGGACCGGAGGCGTGGACCGGGGCTCGCCGGATGGACCCACCGATGTGCGACCGAAGCCGCCGCTTGCGCAAAGAGGCGGCGAAGGCGCCGTGATCCTGGCGCCTTCGCTCACGATTCCGGTTGGTGAAGGGGGGATGGGTGGTGGGCCATGTAGGACTCGAACCTACAACCTTGGGATTAAGAGTCCCCTGCTCTACCGGTTGAGCTAATGGCCCATCCAGCCGGGGCAGTTTGCCCGAAAACGGCTTCGAAGTCAACCCGAGGGGGTCCAGTGAGCCGTTGGAAAGGCGTCCAGTGGGGCCACTCCCGGTCGGGCTGGTCCGCACCCGTCGAGCGCTCGGAAGGCCACCATGGCCGCGTTGTCGGTGCAGTATCGTGGAGAAGGGAAGGCCGCGGGAACCCCCAGCTCCTCGCCGAGGGCCAGGAGTCTGCGGCGAAGGAGGCGGTTGCAGGCGACCCCGCCCGCCATGGTGAGGCAAGCGGGCTTTCTGCGGATGGCCGCCACACGCATCCTCTGGATCAGGTGGTCCACGACACGCTTCTGGAAGGATGCCAGCAGGTCGTATTCCCATCCGGGGAGGGCATGAGTGTCCGTCTCGAAAGGTGGACCGTACCCATGGCTCCTCAGCCAGTGGAGAGCCGCCGACTTGAGCCCCGAGAAGGAAAAGTCCAGAGGGTCTCCGGAGGACATCCGCGGAAGGGGGAAGAGCACGGCCCGGGGATTCCCGCGCTCAGCCAGGCGGTCAATCACCGGACCTCCCGGGTAGGGCAGTCCGAGGTGCTTGGCCAGTTTGTCCAGGGCCTCGCCCGCGGCGTCGTCGCGCGTTGCGCAGATCCGCTGGATTTCGCTTGCGGTTCGGCACCAAAAGAGATGGGTGTGCCCCCCGGAGACCACAAGGCCAAGGGCGGGATAGGGAAGATCCGGACGCTCGATCCACGGCGACCGGAGGTGCGCTTCGATGTGGTTTACGCCTCGAACCGGGAGGTTCTTGGCCCACCCGAGGGCATTGGCGTACGCCACCCCCACCAGGAGGCTGCCAAGGAGTCCAGGCCCGCACGAGACGGCGATCTCCTCCACGTCGGCGAGGGTGCATCCCGCGTCGGCCAACACCCCCTCCACCGTTCCGGGGAGCTTCTGGAGATGCGCCCGGCTCGCCAGTTCGGGAACGACGCCTCCATAAGGAGCGTGCACCTCGTCCTGACCCGCGACGCGACACGAAACCACCCGGCCGTCCCGGTGCAGGAGGGCCGCCGAGGAGTCGTCGCAGGAAGTCTCGATCCCGAGGATGAGGCTCATGGCCTCAGGCGGCCAAGGAGATCCCCCACCGTGCCGGCGTCCACGGGCTTTACCGCCCCCGCCTCGGTGAACAGGGCCGTGATAAGATCGTGCGGGGTCACGTCAAAGGCGGGGTTGAAGGCCTCGGCTCCGGGAGGAGCAACGGCCTGTTCGCCCCATCGGAGAATCTCCTGGGAGGGCCGCAATTCGATGGGAATTCCGGAGCCGTCCGGCAGGTCAGGATCGAAGGTGCTCAGGGGGGCGGCCACGTAAAAGGGCACGCCGTGCCGATGGGCCAGGACCGCCAAGGGGTAAGTCCCGACCTTGTTGGCGGTGTCGCCGTTGGCCGCGATCCGGTCGGCGCCCACCAGGACGAGGTCGATCCTACCGGAGGCCAGGAGGGAAGCCGCCGCGGACTCGCAGATGACGGTCACGGGGATGTTGTCCTCCATCAACTCCCAGGCCGTGAGACGGGCTCCCTGGAGGAAGGGCCTAGTCTCGTCAGCGAAAACCCGGGGAGCCTTGCCCGCCTCCCGAGCCGCGCGGATGACGCCCAGCGCCGTCCCGAAGCCGCCGGTGGCCAGTGCCCCGGCGTTGCAGTGGGTGAGGATGGAAGCCTTCTTGGGCACGAAGGCCGCGCCGACCTTGCCGATGGACTTGCACGCGTTGACGTCGTCCCGATGGATCTGGATGGCCTCCTCCTCCACGGAGGCGGCCACGTCCTCTGGATCCGCGCCGCTCTTGGCGAGATCCGTCGCCAGGCGGAGGAGGCGGTCCACGGCCCATCGAAGGTTGACCGCCGTGGGCCGCGCGGAGGCCAGCACCTCGGCCTCGGAGTTCATCTGGCGCCGGAAGTCGCGGCGGTTCGCGCAGGACACGCTGGCCGCTCGGGCGGCCAGCGCCATGCCATACGCGGCGGAGATTCCGATGGCGGGCGCGCCCCTCACAACCATGTCACGGATGGCGGTTGCTACCTCGGCGGCCGTGCGACATTCCCTGAAAACGACTTCGGAAGGCAGGAGCCTCTGGTCGAGAAGCTCGAGGCTGCCCCTCCCCGTCCACCGGATGTGAGCGCGCATCGGCCCCCCTCAAGACGCGGATTCCCGTTTCAAGTGTTCCTGGATCATGTCCAAATCTGCGGGCTCGATCTTCTGGAGGCGAAGGTCCGTCTCCAGTTCCTGGACGGACCGTGTCACGGCGTCGGCCAAAAGGCCGGCCGCCCGCTCCTGCGGAATCGCCTGCGCCTCCTCGAATAGGGGCCGAAGGACCCAGACGAAGGCGGCGACGGCCAGGACGAGGGTCGCGAGAAGGGGCGCCATCAGTATCTCCTCATCGGCACGAGGGCCGTGGTGCCGCCAATGAGGACGAGCAGGCCGCCGAGCCACAGCCATGCCACCATGGGGTTCACGAAGGCCCCGATCACGGCCGTGCCGTCCTTGGGGTCGAAGCCCGCCAGGAGGGTGTAAAAGTCGTTCATGAGGCGGGAGTGAATCGCGACCTCGTAGGTGGGCTGCTGAGGGTTCGCGGCGTAGAAGACCCGCTGGGGCCTCAGGTGGGCCACGAATCGGTCCCCCTTGAACACGTGAAGGTCGGCCCACACCCGGGCCTCGTTGACCTTCGTCAGGTCGGCGTTCAGATCGTCATGGTTGAGCCCCGCCATTCGGACCGTGTAGGGCCCGAAGCGCACGGCGTCCCCGGGGCGCATGGTCTCCTGGTACTCCTTTTGAAACGTCCCGGAAAAGGCCACGCCGAGAAAGAGGCAGACCATGCCCAGGTGGACGAGGTATCCCCCGTATCGACGCGGGTTGTCGCGGAAGGGCGAAAGGAGGGCCCTTGGCATGGTCGCCCGCCCGTGGGCCACGGATGTCTTGACCGAGCGGATGTACTCCTCTACCAGGATGGCGGCCACAAAGAAAGAGAGCGCGATGCAGGCGAAGAGGTAGGCGTAGGTGAGGGGCCGGGAGGCGAAGTCCGCTCGGGAGGCGGCTCCGCCGTATAGGAAGGCCGCGATCGAGACGGCCAGGGCCGAGCCGCCGGCCAAGGAGGGAAAGAGAAGGTGCCGGCGGTAGCCCGCCCAGCCGCCGCGCCGCCAGGGGGCGATGGATGCGATGCCCATGACGAGGAGAATGGCGAGGGCCACCGGCAGGATCCTCGGGTTGTAAAACTCGGGGCCGTGGCTCACCTCCTTGCCCGTGACCATCCGGACGAAAATCGGGCTCGTCACGCCGAAAAGGACGATCAACGTCATCAGGCCCAGGAGCAGGTTCCCGTACAGGAAGAGGCTCTCGCGGCTCCCGGCGGATTCGAGCCTCTGCCCGCTTTTCAGAAGGCCCTGCCTTCTCAGGATGAGAACCACGCCGAGGGCCAGCATGCCCAGCATGAAGGCGATGAAGATGTTCCCGATCTTGAAGTACCAGGGGATCGTCGGGTCCTCCTGTCCGAAGGCGTGGACCGATTGCAGGATGCCCGAGCGGGTGAGGAAGGTCCCGTAGATGCACAGCAGGAAGGTGGCCATGATGAAGAAGACGTTCCAGAACCGGTAAATCCCGCGTTTCTCCTGCATCAAGAAGGAGTGAAGAAAGGCCGTCCCCGTCACCCAGGGCAGGAAGGAGGCGTTCTCCACGGGATCCCAGGCCCAGTAGCCTCCCCACCCGAGTTCGATGTAGGCCCAGTATCCGCCCAGGAGGATTCCGATGCCCAGAGTGAGCCACGAGTACATGGCCCAGTTTCTGGCCGACCGCATCCAGAAGGTGTTGCGCTCCCTGTGGGCCAGCGCGCCCAGGATGAAGGCGAAGGGGATGGCGAAGCCCACGTAGCCCTGGTAGAGCATGGGCGGGTGGATGGCCATGTAGACGTTCTGAAGGAGGGGGTTGAGGCCGTTCCCCTCGATTCGGGCCAGCATTTCAGGGGCATAGGCCTTGACGGCCAGGCCCTCGGAGTCCATGAGGGGCTCAAAGGGGCTCGTCTTGAAGTTCAGGAGGACGAGGAAAAAGAGAAGGGTCAGGAGCAGCACGAAGCTGGTGAAGGGCAACAGCCTCAAGTTGTTGGTCCGGTTCAGGACCACGGCCAAGGAGCAGAAAACGGCCAGCAGCGCGCACCAGAAGAGGATGGACCCGTTCATTCCCCCCCAGAGCGCGGACAACTTGTAGATGATGGGCTGGGAGGAGCGGGAGTACTCCCAGACGTACTTGATCGTGAAGTCGTTTTTCAAGAGGGCGATCCACAGCGCCGCCACGGCCAGGAGGGACAAGGCCGTGATTCCGTGGATGGAGCGCACAGCGCTGCGGAGGTACCGAAGGTCGTTGGTTCGATAGGCCACGAAGGCCGCCACGGCTCCCCAGAGGGCCAGGGCCAGGGCGATGAAGAGCGCGTAAGTCCCGATGGTCCCCATGGGTCAGGCCTTGGGAAGACCGTCTGTGGATTCGTACTTCGAAGGACACTTGACGATGAGCTCTCGCCCCTCGAAGGTTCCGCTCCCGCTCATGCGGCCGTCCACCACCACCTCGAGACCTTCCTTGAAGGCGTCGGGGACGGCCCCGCGGTAATGAACCGGGATCTTCCTCTCACCGTCCGAGACCTCGAACCAGAGGTCGAGCCGGTCCGCCGATAGACGGACGCTACCGGGTTCGATGATCCCTTTGAGTTTGAGCCGGTCGGATTGCACGGCGGGGTTCGCCATGTACTGGGTCGGACTGTAGTAATAGACGGTCTTACCCGTTCCCGCGTTGGACAGAAAGAAGAGCCCCACCGCGCCTGCCACGATGATGAGGGCGACGGTCAGTTTGACCTTCATTACGGCACCTCCAGCCGAAGGGCCCGGGAGTCCCCGGCGCCTAACAATTTAAAATGGAACGCCTCCCCCGTCAAAAAATTCGAGGCCCTGGGGGAGCGGGGGGCCCATCAGGGCACTGCCTCCGGATATCGGCCACCGTCGCCGACGGGTTGGGCGTCTCGGCGAAGAGGCGGATGGCCGCCAGGCCGGCGGCGCCGGCGGCGCGAATCCGGGGGATGTCAGGGATTCCAACGCCTCCTATGGCGAGAACGGGGATGGAGACCGCCCGACACGCCTCTTCAAGCGTTCCCAGGCCCAGCGGCGCTCCGAAGGCGCGCTTGGAGGGCGTATCGAAAACGGGACCCAGGGTGACCGCGTCGGCGCCCAGGTCCGCCGCGGTTCGCACCTCCTTCACGGAGTGACAGGACCGGACCACGAACATGGGAGGCGGACACAACCGGCGAACCTCGTCCGTGGGAAGGCCGGAGGCGGGGAGATGAACGCCCGAGGCGCCCGCCGCAAGGGCCAGATCCGGACGCCCGTTGACCAGCAGCCGCGTCTCGAACCGGAGGGCTTCGAACCGGAGAGCGCCGAGGACCGCGCACAGGGCCCCGTCGGGGAGGTCCTTCTCCCGGATCTGGAGCCAGTCCACTCCCGACCGCAGCAGGCGGGAGGCCTGACCCAGGAGGCCCTCCTCGGAGAAGGCGAGCCGGCGGTCGGTGATGGCGTAGAGAATCAAGCCTGGGACTCCCGGATGCGGCCCCTCAGCACGGCGCCGGCCGCGATTCTTAGGCGTCTGGTCGAGAGGTCCCCCTCGAAGCGTGCGGACTCCCCGAAGGAGGAGAGCCCGGCCGTGGCGAATTGGCCTTTCAACCGACCGGCCGCTTCCAGGGCGGAGCATTGGGCTTCACCCTCCAAGGAGCCTTCCCGCCCCACTGTAAGGGTCGAATCGGTCTTGAGGGTGCCGGCCACTCGCCCGTGGACCTCCACCTCGGAGCGTGTGACCAGGTCTCCCTCCAGGAGGGCCGTTGGGGCGAGCACCGTCCTGGGGGGGGGCGGCGGCGTCTTGTTAAACCAGGCCATGGCATGCTCCACGACGGGAGAGGGAGTCTAGGGCAAGGAAGGCGGGGATGCAAGGTGAAGGAAACAGGGAACGAGAGAATCAGCCATTCCGGAGGAGAGCAAAACAGGAAACCACTTGCCGCGTGGGTGGGCAGATCCCGGCACCGGCGGGCTGAGAGCGCGTCAACCCTCGGGCCTTTTCAAGGCGCGGGCGAGGATGAGGAGGAGGACCGCACCGCAGAGGATGAGGGCGCCGACGAGGACGAGCCGGACCGTCCGGGAGCCCGCCAGGGAGCCCCCTTCCTCGGCGGGACCCAGGTCGGCAGCCTGGCTGGGCATGGCGAGGATCTGGGAGGCCAGGGAGGCCAGGTCATAGCGGGGCGGCTGCAGGTTCGGCGAGCCGGCCAGGAGGCGCGCGGGCCCCTCGGGCGCCAGAAAAAAGAGTGTATGTCCACGGCGCCACAGGAGCGCGTCCACCGAGGAAAGGGCCGGGTTGTCGCCGTCCTGAAAGACCACACGGATCTTTCCGCCGGGGCTGGCGCCCCATAGGGGCACGACGAGCCGGCAGGGCAGGGCCGAGGCGCCCGCGCAAGACCAGTCGCCGTGGTGGACGGCCGGTGGGGATTCGAGACCAGGCCTGCTTCCATCGGCCACAAAATGGACGGCGAGGGGCCGGTGGAAAGCCGAGGCGGAGGTCCGCAGTTCCAGGGCCGTCAGGTGCATACCCTTGGGAACCTCGGGGAGGAGGATTTCGCTTTCACCCCGGATGCGGCCCGGGCTCGGGATGAGCCCGGTGACCCGCCACACGGAGACCGGCTCGGCGGCCGCATGGAGCAGGTACGGTACCTGACGCCCGCCCGACTCCAGGCGCAGGTCCCCGAGGTCCGTCCGGGCCGGGGCGTAGACGGCCCCGGGCAACTCCAATCGGGCCAATTCCCCGGGTCTCAGCCCGGGATTCACGGGCCAGGCGGTGGAGAAGGAGGCCTCGGGCAGGGCGGCACCCAGGCCCGCCCGGGCGGCGGGCAGGCCTGCGGGCGCTCCATCGCGCTCGGGCCCCAAGACCAGGAGGGGTACGGACTCGGGGGGGGACGGGACCGCGAAAGAAGGGTACTGAGGCGGCGCCATGCCAAGGCTGCCGTACGTGAAGCGGTAGGCGCCGGGCGCACCGGCATGGAAGAAGATCGAGGGAACCTGAAAAGAACCCCAAACCGCCGCAACGGAGGGCGAGGGAAGAACCCCCGAGGCGACCTCGAGCCGGAGCACGGGGCTCTCGAAGGGGCCCTCCTCAACGGCCACATCGGGCCACGCGCCCTTTGGATCGGCGGTCAACGTCCCCTCGGCGACGGTCTCCCAGCGGCCCTGACGGACGGCGCAGAGCCGGTAGGAAAGGGCCCCGGCGCCGTGTGCCGCGAGGCGGAGTCCCTTCAGGCCGGCGCCGGTACCCGGCAGGCTCACGAGATAAACGCGGCCGGCGGGTAGATCGCTCTCGTGGGTCAGGCTCAGAGCGAACTCGAGGATCGTGGCGGGCGAAGGCGGCGCGGGAAGGGCTTCGGCGCGCCGGACGTCGGGGTAGTCTCCCCCCTTGGGCCAGATCAGGCGGAGGTAGCGATCCGAGGTGGCCGGGTAGGCCAGAGAAGTTCTCGACAGGCCCTCACCTTCGCCGAGGCGGAAAAGGTCCCCCCGGGCCAGAAGGCGCCAGGATGCGCCGTCTCGGCCCGACTCCAGCCGGCAGTCGGAAACCGCCGCGCGGTTGGCGAACTCGAAACGGAAGGCATGATGGGGAGGCGTCGAGGCACCGAGGTCGAAGACCAGTTCCCACCCATCCGGGGATTCCCGGACAGCGCGCGCTGCGGCTGGTATGGCTTCGGCTGGCTTCGGGGGTAGAAGGAGCCGGTAGGGCACTTCGGCGCCCGAAGCGTCCACAATCCTCAAGTCCCGGGCGTCGGGGGTCATGCGCCCCCGCGTGGCGGGATCCAGATTGACACGGTACCAGCCCTCCGAAGGGGCCTGGGCGATGCGCTCAAATCGGCCAGGCGGAACCTGGGCGGCCAGGGGAAGGACCGCGAGGATCAGGACTCCCGCGAAGCGGCGGATTCGCATTCGTCCCTCCGGCGGAAAACGAAACGCATGTAAAGGTAGGCGATCAGCAGCAGGCTCGTCCCCAGCCCCAGGAACGAGAGGGCGCGAAGCAGGGTGTCCTTCAGGTGGGCGAGGTCGTAGAGGAAGATCTTTCCGATGGTGAGAATCATCACGGCGAGGGATGCGTACCGGAAGGCCGCCGATCGCCGGGCGATGCCTGCCCCCAGGAGGACCAGCCCGAAGAGGATCCATCCCGCCGAATACGCGTAATTCTCCATGTTGGTGGCGCGGCCCGCCTGAAGCAGACTGCCCCGGAAGCCCTGGCGGATTTCCAGGGTCAGAAGGCAGAAGAGGAGGATGAGGCCTCCGGCCCCCAGAACGCGCGAGATCCTCTCTTCGCCACGGCTCCGGAGTTCCGCCGCTCCGAGCAGGACCAGCAGGGCCGGAACCCCGTAAACGAAGAGAAGGGCGTTGAAAACCGGCGTGTCCCCAACGGGGTGGCGGGTCCAGGCAGGATTGGCGACGAGGCACGGGCCCAACGCCGCCAGGGCGAGAGCCGCGAGAAGGAGCAGGCGCCCGCCCCAGTCCAGGGACCGAAGGGGCCAGCGGCGGGAGGCCGCAAGGAGGCCAAGCCCCAGCGCCATCCATGCCACGACCCAACCGCCCCACTCGGCCAGGTCCACCCGGGGTGAGTCCAGGCGCCCTGGGTGAAAATAGTGGCGAACTTCGAGGGCCAGAAGGGCCCCGCCGAAGGCCAGGGCCCCCCACTGGAGGGCCTCCGAAAGTGCCTTGCGGTCGCGGTGGACGAACCAGGCGCCCGCGGCGAAGGCCAGCAATGGCAAGCCGTAGCCGTAGAGGATCCAGTTCAGCACAGGAGTGGACCCCGTGGGGTAGGCGAGGACGAAGGGGTTGAGGAGGAGGCGAGCCGCGACGCCAGCCGCGAGGGCCCAGGCCAGCTTGGCCAGGGCGCCCACCCGAAGGCGTTCGGACAGCCAGCACAGCGCCGCCACCTCCAGAGCCCAGGCCACCGCCATCCACTCGCGATGGAGTTCCAGAGGCACGGCCAGGCTCACGAAAGCCGTCGCGGCCGCCGCCATGGCCGCCAGGGCCTCCTCGCCGCCCTTCAAGGTGTTCCGGCGGGAGGCCAGGGGAACGGCGCCCGCGAGGAAAAGGAAAGCCATCACAAGGGCCGGAGGACCCCAATGGCCCCCATGGACGAGTCCCAGGTGGGTCCGCCATGCCATCAGAAACGCGCCCAGCGCCGAGAGGGCCGAGAGGGCGGCCCATCGGCCGGGCGACGCGGAGCCCCACAGGCAAGCGTAGGCCCCAAAGGCGAAGAGGGCGCCCAGCGAACCCGCCGTCGCGAGGTAAAGGCCCAGGGCGTCGGGAGCCAGGCCGGCCCCCCAAAGACCGAGCAAGATCGTCGTGAGGATCACCGCGAGCCAGGCCGTCCCCTCGAAGGCCTCGTCCAGGCGCCCCATGGCCAGGCAGGCGGCGCCGAGGATGCCCAGGAAGACCCACTCCGTGGTGCCGAATCCGCCACGGCCCGCCAGTGCGGCGAGGAGCCCGAGGCCGGAGCCCAGGGCGGCCCACCCGAGGCCCAGGGGGATCCGCGCGTCTCCCCAGGCCGCCGCGGCCCGACCGGCGAAACCGCTGGCCAGGAAAGCCCCCACGCTTGCGAGGAGGAAAAGTCCCACCCAGAGGCCGTCCTCGGGCCGGAACGGGAACGCGAGCCAGAGGGCCGCCCAGCCCATTCCCGCAAGGAGGGTGAGACCCGCCAGGGGCCACCACCTGCGCAGGCGCGTGACGGCCAGGAGGCCTACCTGGAGCAGAAGCAGGTAGCCGAAGAGCGGGCCCGGACGGTGGGAACCCGTGCTGAGCCAGTAGGGCGTGAAAAAGCCGCCGATGAGCCCCACCACGGCCACCAGTGGCCCCTGCCGAAGAGAGAGCGCCACGCCCACGGCGGCCGTGAGTCCCATGAGGGCGAAGGCCACCAGGTTCGGAATGAGGTGGTACAGGTTGCTCGCCGCAAGGAAGCACGCGAAGAGGTCGGCGATGCCGGCCGCCGAGCACGCCTGGGCGAGGAGTCGGTAGCCCTTTCGGAGAAGCTCCCCCGTCACCAGGAGGGCCGCGCCGAAGAGGACCCCCAATGCGATGCGCACGGGCGGGCTGATCCAGCCCTGGTCGATGGAATACTTCACGAACAGGGTTCCGGCCAGGGCCAGAGCGACGGCTCCCACCCACACGAAAAGCCTGGCCCCCAGTTTCTCCTCCAGGCCCATGGCGGGTCGGACGGGTGGTTGGGGAGGCGGTCCGGCCCCAGGCGGTGCGCTGGAGGCCGTGGGCGGCTCGACGGGTGGAGCAGGTGGGGCGGTCCGGTCAGGAATCGGTTGCGTCGGAGCCTGAATCGAATCTGAAGCGGTCTGGGTCAGGGGCTCCGGCGCCAACGGGGGGAGTTCCGTTGGAGCCTCAAGGGGCAAGGCGGGACCGGGGCTCCTTTCAACTGGGGGACCATCGCTCCTCGCGAGATCGGAGTGGAGTTTCGCAAGCTGGGCTCGAAGGTGTTGCAATTCCCGGCGCTGGTCATCCAGGGCATCGAGAAGGTTGCGTCGGAGCCGGTTGCCTCGGACCAGAGCCACAATCGCAAGGGTGAGGGCCACCACGGGGCCTCCCAGGAGAACGGCCGCCAGGAGCAAGATGACCAGACCTTCCATGTCTCCTCCGGCGGGTTCGGAGTCCCGCGGGCGCCGAGTTCTTGATTTCCGCGGCCCCCCGCCCTCCCTCCAGGATGGCAAGGAGCAAGGGTATGCCATCGGGGCGGAGGGCGCAATGGAGGCGGGGCCTTGCGGATCGACTTTTCCTCAATGCGCCGGAAGGTCGCCATTCGCCTGCTGCGGACGGCGGTTCCCCTCGGGGGTCTGCACAGATTCTTCAGGAGAGCCAAAAAAAAAGAAGGAGGCTGGGCCTCCCTCTTTGGGTATTCTGGAGCGGGCGACGGGTCTCGAACCTACGCGCCGTAGCGTGCTCGCGGCCGTCGGAGTCCGGCCGCTTGCGCGCGCAACGGCGCCTACGGTTCCCGGGGCGGGTCTCTCGCCGGGCGTTGTTGCGCTGCGAACGCTCCCTCCTCGGTCGCGTTCTCGCGGCAACGCCTCGGCGTGTCCCGCCCTTCTCGACCCTTTTGCCTTCGAATCCGCAGAAACAAGAAAGGGAGGCACAGCCTCCCTCTTCGGATTCTCTGGAGCGGGCGACGGGTCTCGAACCCGCGACCTCAAGCTTGGGAAGCTCGCGCTCTACCGACTGAGCTACGCCCGCGCCGACCAGAACGATAGCGCAGAAGCGGAGCCAGGGTCAAGGCCGCCGGAGACCCCCCCGAGGGGCGCGCCTCCATTGCGAGGGAGGGCGGGGATCGGTACAATGCGCTGGTGTCCCGCAAGGCGGGACGGGGAGCCCGAATGAAGCTGAATCGAGGCGCGCTGTCGGCGGGGGCGGCCCTCCTCCTTGCCGTCGGTTTTCGTGCGATGGACGTTTCGGCCCCGACGGGCCTGTTTTCGGTGCGGGAGAGGGTCTATCAGGGGGTCCGTTGGGTTTGCGCCGACGAGCTCGCCCGTCATCTGAAGGGCTCCGTGGGGAAGGACTCGGTCTCCTCCTACCCGGCGCTTCTCCTCGGCGGGCGGCGCATTCTCGTGTCCACGGCCTCTCCGATGGTTTCCCTGGACGGCCAGATCGTGAAGATGGCCCACGTGCCGAGGGAGGCCGAGGGCTGCTTGTGGCTCCCCGAGGAATTCCTGACGAACGTGCTCCCGAAAGCGCTCGGAGGCCCGGTTCGAATCCTCGGCGAAGAGGCCAAACCCATGGTCCAGGTCGTTCCTCCGGTGAAGAGCGTTGCCGGCTCCGGACAGGCTGTCACCGTGGACACGGCGGTGAGCGCGGACTTCGTTCGCATCACCCTGGCCGGGGAGGGGGTGACGGGGGCGGAGGTGACTCGGTCGGGACGAGAGGTCCTGGTGCGGCTCAGGAGCGGCGCCTTCTCCGCGCCGGCCCACGAACTCGGGAGGGGCATCGTGGAGCGGGTGGCCCCGGACCGCGAAGGGAAGGTCCTTCGGGTCGACCTGGGGGACCGGTTCAAGAAGCTGGACATCCTCAAACTCAGAAACCCTGAACGGCTTGTCCTGGCCGTGAAGGGGGAGAGTCAGCAGGTCCCCGCCCCGCCTCCATCCGGGAATGCAGGGCCAGGGCTACCGCCGGAGCCGGCAGCGTCGGCTCCCGAGTCACCTGGGACATCATTCGCCAAGGAAATGCCCGTGAAGACGCCTGCCCTGGACGTCGTCGTCCTCGATCCCGGCCACGGGGGAGGGGACACAGGAGCCGTCGCTCCCGGTGGGCGGACCGAGAAGGACATCGCCCTCGAGCTGAGCCAGAGGTTGGTTCCTCTGCTGGAGGCGCAGGGACTCAAGGTCGTCCTGACGCGTACGGAGGACTCCACTGTTTCCTTGATGCAGAGGACCGCCATCGCCAACTTCAATCAGGCCGACCTGTTCCTCTCCATCCACCTCAACGCTTCCCCCGCGCCCGGCGCGAGGGGCCCCGAGGTCTACTTCATGAGCCGGGATGCCACGGACCTCTGGGCCAGCGAACTGGCTTCCAAGGAAAATTTGGAGGGACAGGGAACCGATACCGGGTCCGGCCTCCATCTCGTCCTTTGGGAAATGGCCCAGACAGCCTTCCTTGTGGAGAGCGCCTTTCTCGCCGAGACCATCCAGCAGAACCTGAACTCCATCCTTGGAACCGCCAGCCGGTCCGTCCGCCAGGCCCCTTTCGCGGTGCTCGAAGGGGCGCGCATGCCCGCGGTGCTCGTGGAGGTGGCCTTCTTGACCCACGGTGATGACCTCCGAAAAGTGAACGATCCATCCTTCCAAGAGCAGGTGGCCCGCGGCCTCGCCGAGGCCGTGGCGGCCTTCAAGGAGCGGTATGAAAACCCCGCGGCGCCGGCCGATGTCCCCTGACCGGCGGGCATTCGCCTTCCTGCTTGTCCTCCCCCTGGTCTATCTGCTCGGCTGCGGAGGAGGCGGGGCGCCCACACCCTCACCGGAGGGCGGGCCCTCCGTCGCCGTGCCGGAGGGGGACGAAGCGGAAAGGACCCTCCTCTACCCGTCCGCGGAGGACGGCCTGCTTCACGCGGAGAAGGTCCGCATGGCCGCCGGCGCCACGCCCGAGGAGTCCATGGCCCTCCTCGTGTCGAGGTACATTCAGGGGCCCGCCGGGGAGGGGCGCTTTTCCCCTTTTCCCGAGCACTGCACCCTTCGGGCCCTGTACCTTGTTTCGGGAGCCAGGGCCGTGGTGGACCTGGGAGGACCCGTGACCTCCGGAGGCGGCGTTCACACGGAGGTCCATCGCATTTACGGCATCGTCAACACGCTCGTCTGGAATTTCCCCGAGATCCGATCCGTGCAGGTCCTCATCGAAGGCCGCGAGACGGACACCCTCCTCGGCCACCTGGACCTCTCCAAGCCCATCTGCCCCGAAAACCGCCTTCTGGGCCTTGAGTTGCGCCGATCCGAAGGGCTGGGAGGAGTCGCGGGTGAATAAGGGCCCCGTCGGCGTCTTCGACTCGGGGGTGGGCGGCCTCACGGTGGTCCGGGAGATCCGCCGCGCCTTTCCCGGCGAGGACATCCTCTACTTCGGAGACACGGCTAGGGTTCCCTACGGAAACAAGTCGCCCGAGACGGTGGTGCGCTATTCCCGGGAGATCGGACGCTTTCTGACGGGGCGGGGGATCCGCCACCTCGTGGTGGCCTGCAACACCTCATCGTCCCTTGCCTTGGAAGTTCTGAAAGAGGAGTTGCCGGTGCCCGTGTTGGGCATGATCGGTCCAGGGGCCGAAGCCGCCGCGAAGGCTACAAGGAATGGCCGCGTGGGGCTCATCGGGACGCGGGCCACGGTGGCGAGCGGGGCCTACGCGAGCGCTCTGGCGAGACTGGATCCCGCGATTGAGGTCTTCTCCGAGCCCTGCCCCCTTTTTGTCCCCCTGGTGGAGGAAGGCTGGGCCGAGGATCCCGTGGCCAGGGAGGTGGCGGCGCGCTACCTCGCACCCCTCCTCGAGCGCCGGGTGGACACGCTCATTCTCGGTTGCACTCATTACCCCGTCCTCATCCCCGTGCTGGCGGAGGTGGCAGGCCCGAGCGTGGCGTTGATCTCCTCGGCCGCCGCCGCCGCCGATGCCCTCGCGCCCTCCTTGAAGCCTGCCGTTCCGGGGGCCCCGCGCGGCCGGCTCACCTGTTACGTCACCGATGCGGGGACGCACTTTCGCGATGTGGGCGAAAGGATCCTGGGCGAACCCGTTCCCGAATTGAGGCCCGTATCCGAAGAAAGGTTGGTTCTTCCATGAGGAACGACGGACGCAGCGCGAACGAGATGAGACCCGTGGCCATCCACCCGGGCTTCGTGGCCTTCCCGGAAGGGTCCTGCCTGGTCGAGTGCGGGCGCACCAAGGTTCTCTGCACGGCCACCGTGGAGGACAGGGTTCCGCCCTTCATGAAAGGGACGGGGCAGGGCTGGATCACCGCCGAGTACGGCATGCTCCCGGGGTCCACCCAGCAGAGGACGCCGCGCGAGGCGTCCCGCGGCCGTCAGTCGGGCCGCACCCAGGAGATCCAGCGGCTCATCGGCCGCTCGCTCCGGTCGGTGGCCGACCTCTCGGCCCTTCCGGACCGCACCGTCTGGATCGACTGCGACGTCCTTCAGGCCGACGGCGGAACCCGCACGGCGGCCATCACGGGCTCCTTCGTGGCCATGGTTCTGGCCTTCCATCACCTCGCCGAGGCCAAGCTCATCAAGACCTTTCCCGTGAAACACATGGTGGCGGCCACCAGCGTGGGCGTTCTGCGGGGCGAGAAGATCCTGGACCTCAACTACGAAGAGGACAGCATCGCCGAGGTGGACATGAACGTCGTCATGACCGATGACGGGCGGTTCATCGAGGTGCAAGGAACCGCCGAGCACGAGCCCTTTTCCAAAGCCGATCTCGACGCGCTCCTCGCCGTGGCGGCCGGGGGAATCGACCGCCTCATGGCCGCTCAGCGCGCCGCCTTTCCCTTCGACTTGAAGGCCTACGGGATTTAGAGGGGCGACGGAGGCGAGGCGGAAGGCGCCAATCAGCCCGCCTCGAGGGCGAGCCGGCCGCAGGGGCCGTGGTCCGGGGCGGGCGGCCGTCTTGTACCCGAGGTCCGGCAGGGGGAGATGCCCACCATCCCGCCCGCGCCCATCCGTCGGTCCGCCTGCATCGCCGTCATCCCTTCGGAACCTCCGGGGGGGCCGTTCGGATTTCCCCCACCGAGGGCGGCGGCGGGGGAGGCGTGGGAGGCTTCGAGGTACCTCCCCGGTCGGCTTTTCGGGGCTTGGGGAGGTCGTCCCGGGTGTTCCGGTCGAAGAAGTTCGAAGTCACCTTGCGGACCCTTTCTCCGGCAGGAAAAGCCGCAAGGTACCCGGTGGCCGTGGTCCCGTAGATCTTCAGCGTGGCGCTGACCCAGTCGTACCCGGGAAATTCGCCTGACACGGAGAAGACCACGGGGCCCAGGTTGGGGAAGGCGAGGGACCCCCGTCCGCGCAGGTCCAGGCCCTTACCGGCGTCCAGCCACCGGAACTCTCCCGTGGCCGTGTTGATCCAGACTCGGGCGCTCCCGTAGTCGCTCTTGAGAAACAGGTCAAAGGCCGGATCGGCCTGAGCGCGGGCTGTGGCCCCGGCGAGAACGAACGCCGCCGCGAGAAGGGCCCGCCCCAGCCTTCCCCTACCGGTCATCGTCTTGAAGGCGCCCGCCGTCATAGCGGGAGACGTTCTTGATGCGGTTTTCGCCGTCCACGAGAACCACGCGGGGTCGGAAAAGCGAGGCCTCCGCGGGATCCATGAGGGCGTAGGCGCACAGGATCACGACGTCCCCCTTCTTCACGAGGTGGGCGGCGGCCCCGTTGATGCACACCACTCCGGAGCCAGGGGGGGCCCAGAGCGTATAGGTGCGGAGCCGTGAGCCGTTGGTCACGTCGTAGATCTCCACGGCTTCGTGGGGGACGATGCCGGCGGCTTCCATGAGAGCCGCGTCGAGGGTGACGGAACCTTCGTAGGCGAGGTCGGCGTCCGTGACGGTGGCGCGGTGGATTTTTCCCTTCAGTACGTTCAACAGCATGGCTCAGGCCTCACGATCGGGTTGGAGCACGGTGTTGTCGATGAGCCGCGTGGAGCCGAAATGGACGGCCAGGGCGAGCAGGGAAGGGGAGGAGACCTGTTCTGCGGGCAAGAAGGTCTCGGCGTCTACGATCTCGGCGTAATCCAGTCGCGCCAGCGGCGCCGAGGCGATGACTCGCCGCGCGATTTCGAGGAGGGCCGCCGTCCGGCGTTCGCCCGTTTCGAAGGAGGCCTGGGCGGAGGCGAGAGCCTGGCTCAGGACCACGGCCTGGGAGCGTTCCTCGGCGTTCAAATACACGTTGCGGCTGGACATGGCGAGGCCGTCGGCTTCGCGCACGATGGGGGCCACCACGATTTCCACGGGCAAGTTGAGGTCCCGCGTCATGCGGCGGATCACGGCCGCTTGCTGGGCGTCCTTTTGTCCGAATACGGCCACGTCCGGCTCGGAGAGGGCGAAGAGCTTGGCCACGACCGTGGCCACGCCGGCGAAGTGGCCCGGACGGCGGGCGCCGCAAAGCCCTTCGGTCAGAGGGCCTTCCACCACGACTCGAGTGCAGGCCCCGGCGGGGTACATCTCTTCCACTTCGGGGGCGAAAAGGGCATCCACGCCCTCCCGCTCGAGGAGGGACCTGTCCCGGTCGAAGTCCCGGGGATAGCGCGAAAGGTCTTCCCGGGGACCGAACTGGAGGGGATTCACGAAGATCGTCGCCATCACCCGGGAGGCGCGACGCCGGGCCAGGCGCACGAGCGACAGGTGTCCCTCGTGCAGGTAGCCCATGGTGGGAACCAGGGCCACCGTTTCGCCGCCCGCCCGCGCGGACCGGCTGAAAGCACGGGCCTCCTCAGCGAGACGCAGGATCCGCACGGCGGTTCCCCTCCTCGAAGTGGACGGCCACCTCCTCGGGGAGGTGGAAGGACTCGGCTTCCGCTGGAAAGGCGCCCGAACGTACATCCTCGCGGAAGCGAGCGAGGGCCTCCCGCATCTGCCGGCCGAAATCTCCGTACCGCCGGACGAATCGCGGCAGCCTGCCGTCGTACAAGCCCAGGAGATCGTGAAAGACCAGGACCTGGCCGTCGCAGTTCGGGCCCGCGCCGATGCCCACCGTCGGGATGGAGACGGCGGCGGTGATTTCCGCGGCCACCTCCATGGGGATGCATTCCAACACCACGGCGAAAGCCCCCGCTTCCTCGACGGCCCGGGCGTCGTCCACCAAGCCCCGGGCGGCCTCCAGGCTCTTTCCCTGCACCTTGAACCCGCCGAGGTGGTGGAGGCTTTGGGGCGTCAGGCCGATGTGGCCCAGAACGGGCATGTCGCTGGCCACGAGCCGCCGGATCAAGGCGGCCCGGCGCCGGCCTCCCTCGATCTTCACCGCCTGAACGCCGCCCTCCTGGAAGCACCGGCCGCAGTTCCGGACCGCATCCTGCCAGCCCGTGTGATAGGTGAGAAAGGGCATGTCCGCCACCACCAGAGCGCGGCGGGCCGCCCGCGAAACCATGGAGCAGTGGTAGGCCATCTGGTCCAGCGTTACCGAGAGGGTATCCCCCTGGCCCTGGACCACCATCCCGAGGGAGTCTCCCACGAGGAGGACGTCGGCTCCCGCGTCCTCGGCGATCCGTGCCGAGGGGTAATCGTAAGCCGTCATCATGACGATCTTGTCCCGGCCCTTGCGCCCCCGCAGAGAAGGAACGGTGACGGCCTGGGGAATCGCTTCCCGGATCTTGGACATGGGTGGTTCTCCTTTCTCCCCATCCCTCGGGGCGGCCCCTTGGGCTTGAGGGAAAGCACTCGGTCAGGCGTTCCGACCCCGTCCCGCTCCCGACTATCGGAATGCGGGCGGAGCGTAAAAGAGGACCTCCCTCTCCAACCGGTTCACCTGGGCGATCAGGTGATCCAGCTCCGAGGGATCCCTCTCAAAATCTACATCATTCGTGTTCACAATCAAGAGGGGCGTGTCCCGGTAGTGAAAAAAGAAGTGGTTGTACGCGCGGTTGAGTTCTTCGATGTACTCGTCCGAAATGCGTTTTTCGAAGTCGCGCGACCGGGCGCGGATGCGTTTCTGGAGCGTGGGGGTGGTGGCCTGCAGGTAGATGACGGCCTCGGGCTTGGGGAGGTTCTCCATCAGGAGGCCGTAAAGCTTCTCGTACAGGACCAGCTCTGAGTCGTCGAGGTTCAGGTACGCGAAGATCTTGTCCTTGCGGGGAAGATAGTCCGCCACCATTCGGGAGTCGAAGAGACTGCGCTGGACGAGGTGCTGCTGCTGCTGGTACCGGGTCAGGAGGAAGAACAGCTGGCACTGAAAGGCGGAGCCCTTCTTGCCGGAATAAAAATCCGAAAGGAAGGGGTTCTGCACATCCTCGAGAAGGAGGGTGGCGCCCAGGCGGCGGGCCAGGAGACGCGCGAGAGTCGTCTTGCCGACCCCGATGGGGCCTTCCACGGCCAGATAGGGGTACCGCAGTTCCGGAGTTGTCGCCATCCCGACTCCCGCGGCCCAGTATGCCCCAGGCGTGTTCGGTTTTCAACGGAGCGGGCAGGCCGGAGCGGTCGCGTCCAACGGACCGGCGAGCCGTTTCCCGAGGGTCATCCCGGTGGCGGGCTCGGTGGAAGCCCCCCCTTCGCGGCGGCGCTCTCCTCCGGCCTGGAGGGGGCCTGTTGCGCCCCACGCGCCGCCTTCCCAAACGACCCGCCTCATGGGACGCGATGACAGCCTTCCCCGGAGCGAGACTGGGCCGGCCCTTCGTCTTCCCATTCGGGCTTGAGGCGTTTACGCGCCGCGTGGTGGAATGGACCGGCGGGAGGGAGGTGGCGATGAGCGTGCTGGATTCCATCGGGAACACGTCCCTGGTGGGGCTCCGGAAAGTCGTGCCCGAAGGCTGTGGGGAAATCTGGGTGAAGCTGGAGTGGGAGAACCCCACGGGGAGCATGAAGGACCGCATGGCCCGTGCGGTGATCGAGCGGGCCGAGGCGGACGGGCGTCTAAGGGCGGGAGGAACGGTCGTGGAGTACACGGGCGGCAGTACGGGGGCGTCCCTCGCCCTGGTGTGCGCGGCGAAAGGCTACCGACTTCGAATCGTAACCTCCGATGCCTTCAGCGCAGAGAAGCTGGACCACATGGCGGCCCTCGGGGCGGAACTGACCCTCGTGCCGAGCGAGGGCGGGCTCACGACGAAGAAATTGATCCTGGACATGATCGAAGCGGCGCGGGCCTTGAGCGGAGAGCCGAACACCTACTGGACGGACCAATTGACCAACCTGGACAGCGTTTCGGGCTACGTTTCGCTGGGAGAAGAGATCTGGGAGCAAACGAATGGGAAGGTGGATGCCTTCGTCCAAAGCGTGGGCACCGGGGCCTCCTCGCGGGGGGTGGCGACGGCGCTGAAGGCGCGCAAGGCGAATTTGCGGGTCGCCGCCGTGGAGCCCGCCGAATCGGCGGTCCTGTCCGGCGGCCCGCCGGGGCCCCACAAGATCGAAGGGGTGGGCATCGGCTTCACGCCGCCGCTGTGGGAGCCCTCTCTCGTAGACGAAATCGTTCCCGTGGCGACGGCCGAGGCCAAGGAAATGGCGCGTCGCCTGGCGCGGGAGGAGGGCCTCTTCGCGGGCACCTCCTCGGGAGCCAACGTTGTAGCGGCCCTCCGTGTGGCTCGAAGACTCGGCCCGGGCTCCCGAGTTGTGACCCTCCTGTGCGACTCGGGCCTCAAGTACCTCAGCACGGACGTATACCAGAGGAAAAGGGCGTGAGACCAGGAGCGGGATGAGAAAGGCGAGACGAGAGACGTGGGGCGTGAAGGAAGGTCGAGGGACCCGGAAGGTGCGATGGGAGATTCGAAAGGAAAAAGGTGGGGCGAAAGGCGCGGGGGAACCGAGTAGAATGACCGGGGAGGCGCCATGAACGCGCTCGAGTATCGGAGTGTGCGCAAGTCCTTTGGAAAAGTCGAAGCGGTGAAGCCTCTGGATCTGGAGATTCCGGAGGGAAGGATCTTCGGGCTTCTGGGTCCCAACGGGGCGGGAAAGACGACCCTCATCCGCATGACTCTGGGCATCCTTCTTCCGGACGCGGGGACGGTCCACGTGATGGGGCGTCCGAGGGAGAGGGTGGCCGCCTCGGCCCTCGGCTACCTGCCGGAGGAGAGGGGCCTCTACGTCAAGATGAAGGTGGGGGAGCTCCTTCGTTTCTTCGGCCGCCTGCGCGGGCTCTCCGCCGCCGAATCTTCCCGCAGGGCCACGGAGGGCCTCAAGCGATTGGGCCTGGAGAAATGGGAAGCCAACCGCCTGGATGAACTCTCCAAGGGCATGCAGCAGAAGATTCAACTTCTCGTCGCCATCCAGCACCGGCCCAAAGTGGCCATCCTGGACGAACCCTTTTCGGGCCTCGACCCCGTGAACGCGGAGCTGTTCATGGAGGTTCTCGACGAGGCCATTACCCAGGGAACCACGGTGGTGCTTTCCACCCACCAGATGGAGCAGGTGGAAAAGCTCTGCCAGTCCATCGCTCTGATCCATCAGGGAAGGGTGGTCTTGAGGGGGGACGTGGGCGAGATTCGAAAGCAATACGGAACGCGCGCCGTGAAGGTGGAGTTCTCGGACGGGGCGGACCTGTCGCCCGAGAAGTTCGAGGACCTGTCCGAGAGCACGGCGCTCCTACCCAACGAGGCGCGCTTCTTCCTGCGCCCCGAGGCCCACGCGGGCAAGGTGCTCAAGCGCCTGCTGGAGATGGGGGTCAAGGTATCCAGGTTCGAGGAGGCCCAGGCCTCCATGCACGACATCTTCGTGAAGGTCGTGACGGGGGAGGATGGCCATGCGAACTAACTGGCTGAACATTCTCGCCATCGTTCGAAGGGAGTTCCTCGAGCGCGTGCGGAAGAAGTCCTTTCTGATCAGCACGATCCTCACGCCCGTGATCTTCGGCGCACTCATGATCCTGCCGGCGGCCCTGTCCATCATGCGGCACGAAGAAGTGAGGATTTCGGTGGTGGACAGGACGGGCTGGGCCGGCCCCATGATCCTCGAGAGCAGAGGGGCCAAAGAGAGGTCGGGGGATCCCGGGGACCGCATCGAGGAGGAGGCCGACCGGCGCGCCGAGGCCGCCTCGGAATTTCAACTCGCCCCCCCCGATGCGGACCTGGAGGCCCTGAAACTGGAAGTGGGCGACGGGAAGCTGGACGGAATCCTACTGGTGGAGCCCGATCCGGAGCAGGAAATCAAGGCCACGTTCTACGCCCAGAGCCTGTCGAACACCCAACTTTTCGGGCTCATGACGGGTCGGCTGAACCAGGCCCGGCTCCAGCAGAAACTGCAGAAGCTCGGGCTGGATCCGGCCGTGGCGGATCAACTGAGGGGGCGGGTGGACCTTCAGACCGTGAAGGTCCAGAAGGGCGGAAAGACGCGGAAAGGGAGCATCTTGACGGACCTCATCCGGCCCATCCTGCTCGCCATGGTGATTTACATCATGATCATCATGTACGGGGTGGCCCTGTCCAACGGGGTGTTGGAAGAGAAGAGCGGAAAGGTGGTGGAGGTCATCCTCTCGGCCGTGCGTCCCTTCGAGCTGATGATGGGCAAGATCGTGGGAATCGCCTCCGTCGGCCTCCTCCAGTACGGCATCTGGTTTCTCCTGGGCGCTGGGCTGTACCTTGCCAACCCCATGAACGTGGCCTCCTCCTCCGAAGGGGGATGGATGAAGCCCCTGGAGATGGTGGTCCTCGTTCTGTACTTCCTGTTCGGGTTCGTTTTCTACGCGAGCATCTATGCCGCCGTGGGGGCCACCTGCACGACCCAGCAGGAGGCGCAGCAGTGGCAGACGCCCGTCACCTTCGGTCTGGTGATTCCCTTCGTTCTCATGATGCCGACCCTGCAGAGCCCGAACGCCGGCTGGGTCGTGGGGTTGAGCCTGTTTCCCGTGACGTCGCCCATCACGATGCTCCTGAGGGTGGGAGCCGTGGACGTTCCGCACTGGCAAATCGCCGCGAGCCTGGTTCTCCTTGCCCTGGGGACGTTGGCGGTGGCCTGGATGGCGGCCAAAATCTACCGGGTGGGCATCCTCATGACGGGCAAGCGCCCCACGATCCCGGAGGTCCTTCGGTGGATGAGGGAAAAGTGAGGGTAGCCCGGTGAGACCCCGGCGTCGAAAAGGGCCATGCCCGAACGCGGGGTTCTGCGGGAAGGCCCCTCCAACCGGTTCCATCGGCACCACCCGTAGGGCGGGCGCGCGCCGGTTCCACGCACGGCGCCGCGCGCCTGAGATTCACAGGAGGGCGCCGTGATCGGCATGAGGAACTTGCGGCCCGGAACGCTTCCCGGGGTTTCCAGGAGCCGGAAGCTGGTTGCGCTCTTCGTGGCGGGCGTAGCGGACCTCGTGGAGATGGCGCTGTTCCCCCTCTTCTTTGAGGGAGCGGCCTCGCCCTTTGACCTCGTGCTCGACCTCGGAACGGCGGCAATTCTTGTGGGGATCCTCGGATTCCGTTGGCGATTCGTCCTGGCTCTGGGCGCCGAGGTGGTCCCCGTTCTCTCTCTCTTCCCCACCTGGACGGCCCTCGTCCTCAGCGTGCCTTCGGAGGGGAGTTCGGCGCCGCCGCAGGGGCCGCCTCGGCGTGTGGGGCCCGATCCGTCTCTGCCGGCGCCGGAGGCGCCTCCGGAAGGGCGGGTGTGAAGGAAGGGGAGAGGGGTCGAAAGACGACGGTGCGCCTCGGCCAGCGGCCAACGATTCGAACCAACTTCCTTCGCCAGCCTCGTCGAAGGGCCTTTCGGACCTGAGGCATGGCTTTCCGGGCGGCGGCCTCCCCAAGGGGGACCGCGCGTTCGACGGAGCGAAAATCCGCCCAGTGGACGGACTGGACGTCGGGGCAGATGAGCACGTCGGCGAAGCGAGTCTGAATCTCCGTAAGCGCCTCGGACATGATGGCGTTGGCCCGGGCCGAAATGGTCGCCCCGCGCTTCTGAACGTCCCCGTTTCGATCCACATCCAGGCCCACGTTGACCGCGAGGACCACGTCGGCGCCCAGGCGGATGGCGACCTCCACGGGGACCTTGTCGACGAAGCCGCCGTCCACGAGGTCGCGGCGACCGACCTGGACGGGCGGGAAGACGCCCGCGATGGCCGAGGAGGCCTGGACCGCCAGACGCGCCGGACCCTCCCGGAGGACGACCTCCTCACCCGTCTTCAGGTCCGTCGCGACGATGGCGAGGGGTATGGGGGACTCCTCCAGGCGCCTGTCGGGAATGACCGCGGCCACATTTCGCTCGAACTCCTTCGGATGGACGAAGGATTCCTTGAGGAGGGTGGAGGCGAAGAAGGAGGCCATCTTGTAGGCCCTGTGGAGTCGGCTGAAGAGGCCGCGCTTTTCGCCCCCGGCCAGCGGGACGATGGCCTGGATGTCCCGGTAGTGTCCGTCGGAAAAGCCAGGTGAATGGGAGAACTCCACCAGCCCCCGTTCGGCGGCCTCGGTGGAGCCCGAGAAGGCGTACAGCGTGCCGATGAGCGCTCCGGCGCTGCATCCCACGATGAGGTCCACGGGGACCTTCTCCTGCTCGAGCACCTTGAGCACGCCGAGGTGGGCGAAGCCGCGGGCTCCTCCTCCGCCGAGGACGAGGGCCACGCGGGGCTTCAGGAGGCCCCGAATCCGGCTCGTGATTCTTCCTCCCATTTCTCCTCCGTGAGGGTGAGAAAAATATCCTCCAGGGAGCTTCCCGGCCGGCTGGCCAAGGTTTGGAGCTCGCCGAAGGCGCCCTCGGCCACCAGTCGGCCTCGGTGCAGGATCCCGATGCGGTGGGCCACCTCCGCCGCCATGTCAAGGGAGTGGGTGGAGAGGAAGAGGCCCGTCCCCTCGGAGGCGAGTTCCCCGAAGAGGTCCCGTACGTCCCTCGAGGAGCGCGGGTCGAGCCCGACCATGGGCTCGTCCACCATGAGCAGACGCGGCCGGTGAAGCAGGGCTCCGACGAGGACGAGTTTCTGACGCATCCCGTGAGAGAAACCCTCCACGAGCTGGTGGGCCCAGGCCTCGAGACGAAACCGCTCCAGAAGAGACCGGGCCCTGTCCTGCCATTCCCGAAGGCCCCGAACACGGGCCAGGAAATCGAGGTATTCCCAGGCGGTGAGCCTTTCGTACAAGTAGGGCCGGTCCGGAACGTAGGCCATGAGGCGGCGGAACGGGAGGGCGTCGGCCTCCACCGGCTCTCCGCAGATCCGGATGGAGCCCCCGTCCGGCAGGAGCAGCCCCGCCGCGGTGCGAAGCGTGGTGGTCTTGCCGGCTCCGTTGGGACCGAGAAAGGCGTAGATTTCGCCCGCGGCCACCTCGAGGGTCAGGTCGGACACGGCCTCCAGGCGACCATAGGACTTCTTCAAGTTCTCGATGGCGAGGGCGGGGGTCTCAGCCATGGCGCCTCGTCGGAACCGGAGGATGGCCGCGGAGCGGCATGGGCGGGCGGCCTTGAAGGTGAAGGCTCCTGGGCTCCGTGGGACAGGCCCGGACGCAGAAACCGCAGCCGGTGCAGCCGTCGGGGTAGATCTCCACGCCCTTTCCGGGAAGGATCTGGATGGCCGAAGGACCCACGGGACAGGCCTCGACGCATTTCACGCACGCGACGATTCGGGAGGATAGGCACGTCTCGGCATGCCAGACCGCCTTTCCCATGCGGCGGTCCTCGTCGAGGAGAAGCGCCCCGTCGGGGCAGGCCTCCACGCACTTGAGGCAGAGCGTGCAGGGCCCGAGGTCCGGATCGATGACGGGCGTGCCTCTCCCCATGAGCGGCTCCTGGGCGGGTACGAGGATCTTCTCCGGGCAGGCTTCGCGGCACAAGTCGCAGCGGGTGCATCGAGAGAGAAACTGGGGCTCGAGCGGGGCTCCGGGGGGGCGGAGGAATGTGAAGGGAATGCGCCCGGTGGGATAGGACCCCTCGCCGCGAAGGGCTCTGGCCGCCTGGGTCCCCGAATCCACGAAGAAGAGCCGGCGGAGAAACCCGGCACGGTCCACCTTCTCGCCCATGGGGTCATTATGGGTCGGCACGGCGGGACTGGCAACAGAAGAAGCGGCCCTTCTCGGGAGGGGGGAGGAAGGAGAAGGACCCGTGAAACCGCGAGTCCAGGTGGCCGAGGGAACGGGAAATGGGGAACCAGATCGCGAAATAGGGACCGGCCCCACGCGGCTCCCCGTTCTCGGTGATTTCCCTCGAAAGCCTCTGGCTCTCCTTGCCACGTCCGGCGTCCCTTGGATAGACTGCCCGAGGAGGACCCGATGGACGCCATGCGCCTGGCCCAGCTCACCGAAGGAAGCGAGTTCCGCGGGGTCCTCTGGCTCGTCTCAGGGCAGGTCCGCCAAACGAAATCCGGGGATCCCTACTGGGAGGGCGTTTTTCAAGACGCATCGGGGAGCCTGCCTTCGAAGCTGTGGGACAGCTTCGAGGGAAAGAAGGGCCGCGTCCAGAAATACCTGGACCTTCTCCGGCCCGGGCGCGCCCTGAAGGTGTGGGCCCGGGTGGACGCGTTTCAAGGGGCCCTTCAGCTCACCATCGGCGCGGTAGAGCCCCTGGAAGGAGAAGAGGCGGACCCGGGGCTCTTTTCACCCCGAAGCCGTCGCTCCGACGCCGAGATGGACGAGGAGTTCGACAAGATCCTCTCCCGCATGAAGGACCGGGATTGGGGCAGGCTCCTGAAGGCTTTCCGGGCGGATCCGATTTTCGCCGCCTTTCGGCGGGCGCCCGCCGCCAAGTCCATCCACCATGCCTGGGTGGGCGGCTTGATGGAGCACTCCCTGAGCCTCGCCCGGGGCGTGAGAGCCCTTGCGCCGAACTACCCCGGCCTGGATGTGGACTTCCTGCTCTGCGCCTGCTTCCTTCACGATGCGGGGAAAGCCCTGGAAATCTCCAGCGACCCGGGGTTCGATTACACCACAGACGGAAAGCTCCTCGGCCACATTCACATGGGCGCTCGCCTGGCGGAGCGGCTCTGCGATTCCCTGCCGGGCTTCTCCTCGGAGAAGAGGAGGCACCTCGTTCACGTGGTCCTGAGCCACCAGGGGGAACGCTCCGAGGGATTCGGGAGTCCCGTGGACCCGCAGACCCCGGAGGCCGTCTTTTTCCATCACCTGGACAACCTCGACGCCAAGGTCCAGAACTGCCTGACGGTGCTGGATCGCGCGGGGGAGAACGGGGGTCCGTTCACTTCGGGGCGGGACAACCCCCTGAGAAAAAGCTACTACCGCATCCGGCCGGCGGGCGCCTCCGAGGAGGAGGACACCTCCGGACCGAAGAGAAAGGTGGGCCGGAGCGATGACGAAGGGGGCGCCGATCCCCAACCCAGGCTCTGGTGACGCGCTTCTCGATTGCCTGGGCCTTCTTTGCCCTCTCCCCGTTGTCCGGGCCGCGGAGGCGTTGAAGGCCCTGGCGCCGGGCCAGCTGCTCGAAGTTCTGGCGGACGATCAGGGCGTCAAGGCGGATTTCCCGGCTTTTTGCAGGGGCGCGGGGCACGAGTGGGAAGGGTTCCTCCAGGAGGGCCGCGCGATCCGGTCCTTTATCCGGAAGAAGCGGTGATCGTGAGGGCTGGACGGTGATCGAAGAACCCGTCATCAGGAGTCTGGGCCCCAAGGACGTGCCGGCGGTCCACCGGCTGTGGACCGAGGCGGGGCTGCCCTATCATCCCGAGGGGCGAGATTCGGCCGAGAGGATGGCGGAGGAACTGGCCTCGGGAGGGACGCTTCTTCTTGGGGCCTTTGTGGGGGCGTCGCTGGCCGGGGTGGTTCTGGCGACCGACGATGGGAGGAAAGGGTGGATCAACCGCCTCGCCGTGGCCCCGCCCTTCCGGAGGATGGGCCTCGGAGCGCGCCTCATCGCCGCCTGCGAGGAGGTCTTCGAAAGCCGGGGGCGCGGCATCGTCGCCTGCCTGATCGAAGATTGGAACGGCCCCAGCCTCGCCCTGTTTCAGCGCGAAGGGTACGTTCTCCGCAAGGACATCTTCTACCTCCGAAAGGTCCGGGCCGGAGAGGCCTGGTAGGCCCTCGGGCCGGGAAACCCGATGCCCGACCAGCCCCGCGCCGGTTGCCGCTCCTTCCTCTGGGAGCCCGCCTCGGATCCCCGGTTTCGAGAGAACGTGAGGGCCACCTTCGACCTCCCCGCCTCACCGGGGGGCATGGAGGAGCCTCCGGCCGCCTTGCGCGGGGAACTGCGGGCCGGTCTGGCCCGTGCGGGGATGAAGAGCCTCTTCTCCCACCAGGTCCGGGGGCTTCAGGGTCTCTTCGCCGGCCGGGATCTCATGGTCAGCACGCCCACCGCCAGCGGAAAGAGCCTCGTATATCAGCTCTACGCCCTCCACGCCTGGCTCGAGAATCCCGCGCGACGCTTTCTCTTCCTATACCCGTACAAAGCCCTCGCCCAGGACCAGTGCGCCAAGATCAACGACTTTGCGGAGACGCTCGGCATGACCGGGTTTCGGGCCGCGGTCTACGACGGGGACACGGGAAGCGCGCAACGGAAGGTCCTCCAAAAGGACCCGCCGCCCGTCCTCATCACGAATCCTGACATGCTCCACCTGGCGTTCCTGGCCTTCCGGGAGAATTGGGAGGGATGGTTCCGGCGCCTGGCTCTGGTGGTTCTCGACGAGGCGCACGTGTACCGTGGCATCTTCGGGGCCAACGTCCACCACCTTCTGTGGAGGTTGGGCCGCGTCCTGGACCGTGCGGGCGCCGACGCACGGTGGGTGGCCACCTCCGCCACGCTGTCCGATTCCGCCGGCTTTTTTCGAACCCTCACCGGGCGGGAGGCCCTCGTCCTGGAAGAGAGCGGGGCCCCGCGTCCCCCCCGCCGTCTTCACCTGCTCGCCACTGAAGGGAGCCCCTACACCCTGGCCGTGGAGGTCATGGACCGTCTTTTACGGGAGGGGAGGAGGACACTCACCTTCACCAAGGCCCGACGAGTCACCGAACTTCTGTATTCGTGGCTCTGCCAGAGAGACCGGTCCTACCGGAAGACGGTCTCCTCCTACCGCGCCGGATTCCTCCCCTCCGAAAGGAGGCGCATCGAGGCCGCCTTTTTCGACGGCTCCCTCCGAGGGGTTGTGAGCACCTCCGCCATGGAGGTGGGCATTGACGTGGGCGGGCTCGATGCGTGCGTCCTCGTGGGGTACCCAGGGTCCCTCGTCTCCCTTTTTCAGCGCATGGGCCGGGCGGGACGCGGGGGGGAAGAGGCGGCGGTCTTCCTCATCGCCATGCCCGACGCCTTGGACCAGTACTTCGTGACGCACCCGGACCGCCTGCTGAACCGGCCCCTGGAGGAGGCCGTTCTCGATCCCGAGAACCCCTTGCTCTGGCCTCCCCACTTCCTCTGCGCGGCGCGCGAGGCACCCCTGAGGGAGGAGGAGTTCGCCGCCGGGGGACTCCGCCGGCACGTCCTGGAGGACCTGGCTGAAGCGGGCGACCTCGTCCTGGATGCGGAGGGTACGTCCTGGCACACGCTCCATCGCTCGCCCCACCGCGACTTGAGCCTCAGGGGAATCGGAGAGAGTTACCGGATCGTCGATCCCTCGGGAAAGGCCATCGGAACGGTGGACGGAGTTCGAGTCCACCGGGAGTGCCACGTCGGAGCGGTGTACCTCCACCAGGGCCAGAGCTACGAAATCGTGGCCCTCTCGCACAAGGACTTGAAGGCGGTGGCCAAAATCTCCGATGCGGACTACTACACCGAGGCTCGGGGAGACAAGGAAACCGAAATCCTGGAGGTCCGGGATCGCCGGACGACGGGGCCGGCGGAGCTGTTCCTGGGGCGCCTCAAGGTCACGGAGCACATCACTTCGTACGTGAAGAAGAGCCTGAGTGGAGGGGAGACCCTGTCGGAACATCCCCTCCAAGCCCCCCCCATCGTCTTCGAGACCGAGGGATTCTGGGTGGTCCTTCCCCCCGGGTCGGAGCCCGCCGCGGCGGGGAGAGGTCTCCATTTCATGGGAGGCATCCACGCCTTCGAGCATGCCCTCATCGGCATCTTCCCCCTAAGGGCCCTTTCGGACCGGTGGGACCTCGGAGGCATATCCTACCCTCTTCACCCCCAGACGGGCGGACCCGCCGTATTTGTCTACGACGGGTATCCGGGCGGGGTGGGCCTGTGCAGAAAGGGGTTCGGCGTCTTCGAGGAACTCCTTCAGACGACCGCCGACCTCCTTCGGGATTGTCCTTGCGAAACCGGGTGCCCTGGGTGCATCCAATCGCCCAAGTGCGGGTCCGGCAACAAGCCGCTCGACAAGGAAGGGGCGCGTCTCGTCTGCTCCATCCTCCTGGGGAAGGAGGACCTGGATCCTGGGGAGGGACACCCCACCACGCCCCCCACCTCGGCCGGCGCGACAAGGCAGGGGAGCCCCCCTGGCCCAGCTCCCGGGCGACTGGTCTTCGATCTCGAAACCCAGCGCCTCGCCGCCGAAGTGGGCGGGTGGGGGCACATAGCGGCCATGCGCCTGGCCCTGGCGGTAACCTGGGACCTGGACCGAGACCGTTGGCGGACCTATTTCGAGGAAGAGGCCGACGCGCTCGTGGAAGACCTGCTCGCGGCGCCGCTGGTGGTGGGCTTCAATGTGGACGGATTCGACCTGGCGGTCCTCCAGCCCTACACGGAACAAGATCTTCACAAGGTCAAGACCCTGGACCTGTTGAAGGCTCTGAGGAAGAAGATGGGCTTCCGGGTTTCCCTCGCCTCCCTTGGAGAGGCCAACTTCGGCGAGGGCAAGAGCGCCGACGGCGTGCAGTCGGTGGCCTGGTTCAGGGAGGGCCGCTTCGACCTCATCGAAGCCTATTGCAGACAGGACGTCGCGCTGACGGGGCGCCTCTTCCTGAAGGGCCTTCAGGATGGGTACGTCCTCGTCCGCGACCGCTCCGGCAGCCTGCTCCGCATCCCCGTGAACGGATGGGGATTGGAGGACACGCGAATGACGCCCCCTTAGGCGTCCAGCGGCGGGGAAGGGCGGCAATCCAAGGGGATCTGAAGGACGAAAGTGGCCCCGCGGCCGCCGTTGTTCCGCCCGGTGAGCGATCCCCCGTGGATGTGAGCGTAGTGGCGGGCCAGGGTCAGCCCCAGGCCGGAACGTCCCTGCCGGGTCGTAAAGAAGGGCTCGAATATCCGCTCCATATCCGAGGTCGGGATTCCATGACCGCTGTCTTCGACGCGAAAGTGGACCTGCCCGTCCTTCACTCGCGCCTGGAGGTCCACCGGATCGCCGTCCGGGGAGGCGGCCAACGCATTGGCGACCACGTGGGATAGGGCCAGGGCGACCTTCTTGGGTGCCGCCCAGAAGGCAGGGGAAGGTTGGGGGAGATCCACGTGGACGTGCACCCGCGCGGCCTTCTCGGGTTCCTGGGAGCGCGCGTCCTGGACGGCCTGTTGCACGAGGGGGCCGAGGGAAATGGATTCAATCTCCTCGGGCGCCACCGAGAGGCTCAACTCCATCATGGTCCGCATGAGGCGGTCCAGACGCTGGACGTTCTCGTTCATCAGATCCGCGTGCCGTTCGCCTTCGGGCGAGGCCTGGATGAGCCGACGGAGGGCCGAAAGGTTCACCTGGATGGCGAAGAGAGGATTCCGGACCTCGTGAGCGAGTCCCTGGGCGATCTTGCCGAGGGCCTCGAGCTGCCGGGCGCGTGCTTCCAGCTGCGCCCGCCGCCTCTGGCCCGTAATGTCGATGAGGGTGCCCTCGAAGTAGGGCTCCTGGTCCGGCTCGCGCACCAGGACGGCGTTTTCCAGGATGCGGAAGAGGGCGCCGTCCTTGCGGCGAGTCCGCACTTCGTGGTCGGTGACGGCGCCGTCCTGAAGGAGCCTCGTCCGGAAGGCCTCGAAATCCTCCCTCCGGGCCGTGAACTGGTGATTCGAGGCGGCCACCGCTTCCTCCGGTGAGTCGAATCCGAAGAGGCGGGCAAAGGCCTGGTTGCACTCGATGAGGGAACCATCCAGGCGCGCCCGGTATACCCCGGCCAGGTTCCTTTCGAAGAGGAGGCGGTACCTCCTCTCCGAGTCCGCCAGCGCCCGCTCGACTTCGCGCCGGCGGGTCACGTCCCGGGCGATGGAGAGGATGGCGGGACGCCCCCGAAAGGAGATGACCGCCGCGTTGGCCTCGATGTGCAGAAGACGGCCGTCCTTTCGCCTGTGCGTCGTCTGGTAATCCAGATAGGCCCCCGCGGCCATGGTCCGCCGGATGGCGTCCTTCCCCCGAGGAACGTCCAGGGTGATCGTCTCCAGGGAAAGCCCCACCAGCTCTTCCCTGGAGAAGCCGTAGACTTCGACGGCGCGCTGGTTCGCGTCCAGGATGACCTCCGTGTCGGGATCGAAGATCAAGATGGGGTCGTGGGCGCACTCGAAGAGGTCGCGGAAGTAGCGTTCCGATTCTCGGAGGGCGTCCAGGGCCCGCCGCCGGTCGGTCACATCCACCGAAATGCCGCCGACGAGGGGGTTTCCACCGCGGACCTCTCCGAGGGGAAATTTGGCGCAGGAGAAGTACCGGATCTCGCCATCGAATTCCTGGGCTTCCTCCTGCCATTCAAGGAGGCGGCCCGCGAGGGCGTCTCGATCTTCTTCTTCGATCGGTTCCGCCAGGCTGGGCGGGAAGAGGTCCCTGGGAGTCCTGCCCAATACTTGTGACCTCTCCAGGTGCATGAGACGCTCCCATGCCTCGTTCACGTAGACGTACCTTCCTTCGGCGTCGCGGAGGAATGCGGGGCCCGGGATATGGTCCACGAAGGCGCGGAGGGCCTCCTGGGCCTCCTTGCGGTCGGTGATGTCGATGCTGATGCCCGCCACCCTCGGGGGGCGTCCTTCGCCGCAGGGAAGCGGGAATTTGGAGCAGAAGAAGTACCGGGTTCGACCGTTGATCTCTTCGGGCTCCTCCTCCCAGACCTGGACCCGGCCCGCCAGGGTCTGCGCGTCCTCCTCGAGGATTCGGTCAGCCACTTCACTGGGGAAGAGGTCCGCGGGCGTCTTCCCCAGGACCTCCTCGGCGCGCCGTCCGCTCAGGACCTCCCAGGCTTCGTTCACATATACGTAACGCCCGTCCGCGTCGCGAATGAAGACAACGCCGGGAACCCGGGCCAGGAAAGCCTGAAAGCACGCCTCGGATTCCTGAAGCGCCTTCTCGGCGCGCTTGCGCTCCGTGATGTCCACCGCGGTTCCGGACACGACCAAGCGATCCCTCGCGTCTCTTTCCAGTTTGGCGCTCACGAGGATCCAGAGGTTGGTGCCGTCCACCTTGCGGACGGCCATTTCGTGGCCTTCCACGGAACCGGAGGCGCGCAGAACGTCGAGGAAGGCCCGGCGCGCGTCGAGGTCGAAGTACCCTTCCCAGGCCGAGTGCTTTTTTACTTCCTCCGCCGAGGACAAGCCGAACATGCGTGCCAGGGCGTCGTTGCAGGCGAGGATCTCCCCTTCGACGGTGGTGGAGAAGACGCCCGCGAGGCTTCCTTCGAAGAGCTCGCGGTGGCGGCGCTCGGATTCCTTCAGCTCGGTCTGGGCTCGCTTGAGGACCGTGATGTCGAGAGCGATCCCGCCCACGAGGGGTCCGGTTCCGCCGGGCACGGGGATGGGAAAGACGGTCTCCGTCCAGAACTTGTACCCGTCCGGTCCCGGGAGGGCGAACTCCTGTCGGAGCACCCTGCGCTCCTCCAGGACCCTCCGGTCGAGATCGAGGAAGTCCCGGGCCACCACGTCCGGAAAGACCGCCGAAGGTGAGAGCCCCGAGACCTCCTCCGAAGAAAGGCCCGTTTCCCGGGACCAGCCACCGCTGGTCCAAACATAGCGGCCCTGAGGGTCCCGGATGAAGGCCATTCCGGGCAGGTGGTTCATGAACGCCGTGAAGCGCGCCTCCATCTCGCGCCGTGCCGCGAGCTGAGCCTCCAGCTTCTCGTTCAGTTCTCGGGCGTCGCGCACGGCCATCGCGATGTGCGCCTCCAGCCTTCGCTGGCGGTTCACGAGAAGGTACGCGGCGAGTCCTCCCGTCACCGAGAGGAGAAATCCGATGGCGAGGAAGGCCGCACGCTCGAGCCTGGCTCCCTCCGGCGGGTGTTCCGGCGAGGCGGGTGGGGTCTGGGCGTGGTGCCGTTCCACGCGAGGAGACAGGTACCCGACCCATAGGAGCCCGCAGGCTCCGAGGAGGAAGACGCCTGCCGCAAGGCCCGCCAAGGAGGCGGGGAGGCGTGACCCTCTGAAGTATCCTCGGAGTCCTGCTTTCATGGGTTCAGCCATCGACAGCCCCGTCCGGCGGTCCTACCGCCCCTTGGGCCGGAGAAGGAGTCTCCGGACCGTGCCATGTCCGCGCGTTCAGCTACACCTCGAGGAGTTGGAGGGACACGACCCCGGGGCGACCTTCCATGCAACCGTAGGCCATGGTGCACCGGGGAAGGGGGGATCCGTCGGCCAGGCGCCCCGCGAGAACCTGGCGAAGAGCGACCACCGTCCTTCCGGAGGCCCGAAGGCGGGAGAGAAAGCCGCGAAAGTCCTCGAGATAAGGGCCACCTTCCAGTTCGGCGGAGGCTCCGTAAACGGGCCAGGTTGAGGAGGCGGCCTCGTCCGCCAGGCGCGCGAAGGCCGAGGCCGGCGCCATGCCCTCCGACAGAAGGAGCTCCCGCGCCGTGGGCAGCGTGACCGGCACCTGCGGTGTCTGCAGCACCCGAGCCTGGATGACGGGCAGGAACGGGTCCGTGCCCCGGCAGTCCGATCCGAAAAGGAGATGAAGGCGGTCCTGGAGCCGGAGGCTTTCGTCGCTGCACATCCATCCGGGTGCGCCGATGGTGTGGGGCGGGGCGCCGAAGACCTGGATGAAGGCCTCCTCCCCGCGGGCAAGTTCCAGCGCGATCCGCTCCGGATCCATGTCCGCGACCCGCGCCTGCCACAGAAAGTGGTCCCACGGCATGGCGCCAGGTTCGTGGCCCGCGTCCCGCACGGCGACCGCGTTGATTCTGGCCGAAAGGGCCAGGGGAGGAGCCGAGAAGAGCCCCGATCCCGCGGTCCTCCACCCGTAGGCGCCGACAAGGCCGCTCCGCCAGGCCCTCCAAGCGAGGGAAGGCTCGGCCAGAAAGGCGCGCGCCGCGAGGTGGGCCCGGCACGGGCCAAACCCCATGTAGAAGGTCGCCCTAGCCCCCTCCTCCTCCAGAACGCGGAGCAGGAAGGGGAGGCGCTCCATTCCCGCGGCCGTGCGGACCTCCACCCGAAGGCCTGCGATGGGTCCAGGCGGGGCTTCTCCCGCGCGGGCCTTCAGGTCGGGGGCTTCCTTTCCCTCGGGGCCGACCGGGTGTTTGCGGATCTCGCTCAGGCGGGCCTCGTCGGGGAGTTCGTAGCGTCCCCGCCGCTTCGACTGGGGGCCCCTGAGTCCGAGCACGTTCTTGTACCAGGGCAAGGTCATTCCTCTCCTGGGGCATTGTAGCCCAGCGTCCCCGGGCGAGAAAGGTCAGGCGGCCCCGCGCGTGGAGAGGACGGCGGGAAGGGTCTTGGCGAGAATGACGAAATCCAGGGTCAGAGACCAGTGGTCGATGTACTGGAGGTCCAGCCGCATCCACGTGTCGAAGTCCAGTTCGCTCCGGCCGGAAATCTGCCACAGGCAAGTGATTCCAGGGCGCATGGACAGCCGCCTCCTCTGCCAGCGGGCATACTTGTCCACTTCCGACGGAATGGGCGGCCGGGGACCCACGAGGGACATGTCGCCAACCAGGACGTTCCAGAGCTGGGGAAGCTCATCCAGGGAGAACTTGCGGAGGAACCTGCCCACGGGGGTGACGCGGGGATCCTGGCGGATCTTGAAGACGGGGCCGTCGGCTTCGTTCAGGTGGGTGAGGTGGGCCTTCAGCTCCTCCGCGTTCTGCACCATGGTTCTGAATTTGTGGCACATGAAGCGGCGCCCGTGGAGGCCCACCCTTTCCTGGCTGAAGAGAACGGGTCCCCGGGAGGTGGCCTTGATGAGGGCGGCCACGACAACCAGAAGGGGCGACAGGACGAGGAGGCCCAGGGCCGAGGCGGCCAGGTCGAGGGTCCTCTTGAGGAAAAGGGCGATGTAGTTGTGGGGGATCGTCGTGAAGCGGAGTAGGGGAAGCTCCTCCAGACGCTCGAGGTGGACCTGGGCCACGAGGTGCGGGAAGAGGTTCGCGGCGACGAGCGTATCCACACCCTGGTCCTCGCACATGAGGAAGAGGTCCTCGAAGGCCCCAAGGCTCCCCGCGGTGACGCAGAAGATGACTCCGTCCACCACTTCGGCTTCGAGGAGGGCGGGGAGGGCGGTGACCTCGCCCAGGTTCTGAATGCCGAATCCGGTCATCTGGGAGACGTCTTCGACGGAGTCCACGCCCGGAACGCTCAGGAAGCCGCGGACCTGGACGCCGAGCTCCGGCCGTTCCTGGATCCGCCGGGCCAGGATCCTGGCCTGGGGGCCGGCTCCCACCAGGAGAACCCGCTTGACGTAGCGTCCCTTCTGAGCGGCTCTCCGGAACCAGAGGGCGGCGGCGTACCGGAGCGATGTGGAAAGAGCCATGAAGAGGAGCAGGAACGAGACCAGAAAGAGCCGGCTCAGAAAGGTCAGCTTGAGCAGGTAGGCCAGGGCGAGGGTCACCAGGAAGGCGGTGACCATGGCCCGCGCGTTGAGGAGGAACGCGGAGGTGAGGGGCAGGCTCGGGCTCAGGGCGTAGCCCTTCAGCGCGTACAGGCACCCCAGGATCACCAGGGAGGAGAGGAGAAAAACGGGGAGATAGTCGCCGAGCGGGAAAACGGGTCTTTGGGCAAGCGCCGAAATGAGGATTGGAAGCACGTCGCGGCGGAGAAGGTAGGCGCTCAGGAATGCCGCGGCGAGGGCGGCCAGATCAGACAGGGCGCACACGATGTTGAATTGGTACCGGTACGCCTTCAGCATGCCCCGATCCTCGAATGGGCCGATTCTAGCACAGGTTGGAGGGGAGTCGGGAAGTCGGAGAGGGCGGAATCAGGGCGCCGCGGGCGGTCCGGCCTCGAGGTCGAGGCGCGGGCCCGCAACCGCGACCCGGCAAACCCGATGGTCCGGCGTCTGCCCCGTCCAGACCGAGGCCTCCGAGGCCGGAGGCTCCCATCCAAGGGCCTCCGCAAGCCGCCGCGCCCCGGACCGGGCCGCCTGGGGCGTTTCGTATACGGCGGCCAGCCGGATGACCCACCCGGAGTCGGACGGGTAGTCCGCCGACACGGCCGTGGCCCGCCCGGCGGCCAGCAAGAGGATATCCGAATCCGCAAAAGGCAGCGACGCCTGGAGCCCCAGGCCCCCCCGCGCGATTCGCAGGGATCCTTCCTTGCGCCCGTCCTCAGGGATCCACGAAAGGCAGTCGGGGGCCGGTTCCGCGGGCGTGCCGGCCAGGGCGGCGCGCATGGAGCCAAGGAGGGCGGCCCGAGCCTCGCCGCCCGCGTCTCCGGTCGTCGCAACAAAATAAAAACGGCCCTTCACGGCACGAACCTGCGTCTTCCCCGCCGTGTTTCGCTCGGAGAGGGAGGGGTCGGGTGTCTCCCGGCCGCATTGCATGAGGTAGATTCCCAGGGCCGCCGCCGGATCCTGCATTTCGTACGATTCGAGGACCAGTTCGGCGTCGCCTGGGCTCTCGAAGCGCGAGACGGTGCAGGTCCGGAAACCCAGCTCCAGGAAGGTCTCGGCTCCCCCGTCGATGTGGTCGTAGAGCGCCTCACCGGAGAAGATCCGGGGGGACGCGGATCGAACCCAGCCCGCGGGGGGGGCGTCGCGGGGAGGGTTTTCCTGGGCAGGCGCACCGCAGAGGGACGGGATGGCCGCCGACAGGACGCTGGCGGCGAGCAGGAGCGCCTCGAGCGCCTGGGTCCGCCTCATGCCCGAACAACCTCAAGTTTGGCCGGATCCACCACGCCGAGCCCAAGCCTTTCGGCCTGCCTTAGGTAATCGGTGAACCGGGGAGCCTCGTTGACCTTGACCCCCATGGCCTTCCTCTTGGCCACCATCTCCCCATGGCAGACCGAGTCCAGGGCGAAGGGATCGGTGGCGAAGTAGAGCGTGTGGTGCGGGAACTGGAACTGCTCGTTTCCCATGGGCCCCCCATCGTACTGACCCCGGATTCCGTCGGCGATGTTGAGGACCAGCTTGTCCCGCACCCACGGGGCCGCCACGACCTCTGTGCACACCCTGAAAAACAGGGGTTGGTGGAGGCGCCCGGTGTTGCACGTGACCCCGTAGCCGAGGTTCTTGGTGGCGATGGATATGCCGTTCCCGGTATTCTTGAATACGGGTAGGTTGATGATCTTCGTCAGTTTCTGGGTTACGAGCTTTCCGAAGTAGCTGTACTCCCCGTCGAAGACGTGCTGGTTCAGGTAGGCGTCGTCGCTGCCGTACCCCGGGACCGATTTTCCCAGGACCCCTTTCGCGTAGTAGTAGGCCCCGAGGTCGAAGTTCTGGGCGCTGACATGCTCGCCCTTCTCGTTTTTCCAGGACTTTCCCTCCTCGGCGATGGTCTGCATGGCCTCGATCTGGACGCCCGGGAAGCGCTGGGGCGTGAAGCCGGCCTCCCGGAGCATGTCGTCAAACCTGTCCCAGATCACGATGTTTCTCCGCGGGAGGCCGCAGCGCTCCAGCCAGGCGATGACCGCCTCGACGAGTTCGGGTTTGGTGCTGATGAGCGGGGCTCCCACCGGGTTGACCTTGATGCCGACCACGTCCGATTTGGTGAAGAAGAGGTCGAAACTTTTCCGAAGGCGTTTCCCGGTGAGGCGGCAGATACCCGCCTCCACCATTTCGGCGACGACGGCCGGGTCCACCTTATCACCCCGGAGGCACTTCTCGTTGGAAAGGCGCACGACCTTCCCTGGAAAAGGACCCGGGATGGCATGGGGTCCCCTTGGGACCTTGAGAAAGTCCTCGAGGTTGGTCTCGATTTCCGCGGGGGGCGGCGGCTTGGGGGTCTCCTCTGCGTCGGCGGGGACGCCCAAGACGATTCCGCCCGTGACCGCCGCCGAGGCGGCGCCCAGGGATTTCAGGAAGAGGCGCCGGTCCACCCCGGCGTCGGAGGGAAGGCTGCGATACGGTCGACGGGCCATCGGAACCCCCTTTCAGCTATCTGCCAGTCTACACCCTCGGTGGATCCCCCTGGCGGGCGGGGCCATTTTCCCTCAAGCCGAGGAGGAAGCCGCGGCCGGTGGGAGGTCATCGGGCGCGGCTTCGGATCGTTCCAGGGAGAGGCGCCCTCCGAGGGCCAGGAGGAGCATGGCGGTCACCAAGACCCAGAAAGGCTCCAGGAGGACCAGAGGAGCGAGCAGGAAGAGGGGGATCCAGAGAAGGTTCCTCCCGGAGCGAGATTTCAGGACGACGCGGCGGGAAAAGACGGCCTGCCAGCCTGCAACGAGCCATCCGCGCACTTGAAGGCCGGAGACGCTGAACTCTTCCACCCGGGGCCGCCTGCCGTCCAAAACCGCCTCCCTGCGCCGAGCGACGGCGCGCGAGAATGGCTATACGCAAAGCCCCTCCGCAAGGTTGCCGGCGGGCCTCGAGGCCGAGCGCGAAACCGACCTCCGAAGGCGGGCGGTGGTGCGTCCAGATGAGGCGTTTCGCGCGAATGGAGTGCGTTTCCCCTGCGCGCTAAACCTGGAACTCCCTCCTCCCGTATCACCTTCAGCGGGGACAGAGAGGAGGCGGGGTATGAGGCTGGGACGATTCAGGTGGTTCGTTGCGGCGTGTCTGACTCTCTTGACCCTGCTTTTGGGGGCGCAGGAGGCGCCGGGTCCTTCGTTGGAGGTGGGGGAGCCTCATACGGGGCTTCTGGGTCCCGGGGAGGCACACCGGTTCGCGGCGGTCCTGGAGAAGGGAGAGTACGTAAAGGTTGTGGCCCTTCAGAAGGGTGTGGATTTGGTGTTGTCGGCCTTCGATCCCGATGGGGCCAGGATCGCTGAGGTGGACAGCCCCAATGGAGCTTTCGGCCCGGAGCCGTGGGAGGGGGAAATCCCCAAGTCGGGCCGATACGTGTTCCAGGTCTCGTCACCCGGCCCGAACCTCAAGCCCGGAGCCTACGAGATCAGGCTCACCCTCCGACTCTCGGCGGACCAGTACGCCTCCCACAAGATTCTCTCCCTTGAACCCGGCGTGCTGGAGCGATTCCGGGGCAACTTCGAGGTCGGCCCAGGGAGGGTCATCTTCGTGGGACCCATGGCCGGGATCTTCACGGCGGGCGGCAAGGACATCTTGTACTTCAGGGACTCTCAGACCCGTCGGACCGGTCCCCTGTACCCCGTTTCGGCCACCCGGTTCTTCAGCGGTCCCGACCTGGGGGAGCCCTATCCGCCGGAGGACGAATTCGCCTTCACCCTGAGCGCCGAGGGCGTCCCGGATTCTCTCGTCTGGACCCCCCGGGGCGGGTCACCCGTAAAGGCCAGGAAGGTGGACCCTTTCCGATACGAGCCCGTGGCCTTCGAGAGCGGCGGAGCGACGCTAAAGGGATACGTGCTCGTGCCCGAGGGGCGGGGACCTTTCCCGGCGGTCCTGCACGTCAACGGATCCCAGGGATCGCGGGCCGACGTGGGGCCCGCGGGGAATTTCTTCGTCCGGCAGGGCTTCCTCTTCATGGCCTTCGACAAGCGGGGAGCGGGCCAGTCCACGGGCCGGTGGCAGGAGGCGAGCCTCGAGGACCTGGCGGGAGATGTCCTGAGAGGACTGGAGGTCTTGAAATCTCGTCCGGACGTAAACCCGAGACGCATGGGCCTCTGGGGCGCGAGCCAGGGGGGTTGGGTGGCCGCCATCGCCGCATCCCGCTCGCCGGACGTGTCCTTTCTCGTCGTGCAATCGGGTTCGGGGGTCTCGGTGGTGGAGAACATGGCGCACGAATCCCGGTCCCAAATGGCGGGGGCGGGGCTCTCCGGCGCCGACCTCGAGGAGGGTTCGGCCCTGGTGGGAAGGCTCCTTGGGATGATGGCCGACGGCAAGCCGCACGAAGAGATCGCGGCGGTGGGTGCGGCCGCCGAGGGGAAGCCCTACGCTCCCTTCGCGGCGTTCGGGAAGCTGCCCCGAGACCACTACCTATGGAAATGGGTAAGGCTTTGCGGCCATACGGACTCCGCCGACGCGCTCCGCAAGGTCCGCTGCCCCGTCTTGTGGTTCCTGGGAGACCGGGACAGCCAGGTGCCCGCCGCCGTGAGCGAAAAGCGGATTCTGGATGCGCTGGCGGCCGCGGGTAACCCGGACTACACGGTCAAGGTGCTTTCTCCGGCCAACCACGGTCTCTTGGAATGCTCCACGGGGCTCTGGTCCGAGGTGAGGACTTGCAAGCGGTACGTGCCCGGCTACTGGGAGACCATGGCCGACTGGCTGAAGGGCCACACAGGCGGTCCGCGATAGGTTCGGGAAAGCGTTCGGGCCCGCCCCGAAGGGCGGGCCCTGCTCAGGGAGGGAAGGAGGGAGGGTTGCCGTTTCGCAATGCCTGGCGGACATTTCGTCCGCCCACACAGAGTAAGGCGGGCGACGTGGAAAATCGTCTAGGGAGGTCTTGAGAATGATGGAGCCAAAGTGCTTGATTTCGGCCCGACTCGCCGCGCGTCCGGTCATTGCGCTGGCCGCGGCGTTTCTCCTTGCCGTCACCCTCTCGTCCAAAGCTCAAGAGGTTGACTACGCCAAGAGGCTGGAGGGCTTCGACGCCTACATGGAGAAGACCCTGAAGGACTGGAACGCTCCGGCGGTCGCGGTGGGAGTGGTCGTGGGCGACAAGGTCGTTTTCGCAAAAGGCTACGGGTTCGCCGACGTGGGGAAGAAAGTGCCCATGAGCGCCCGGACCGTCTGCCCCATCGCCTCCAACACGAAGCTCTTCACCGCCGTGGCGGCGGGGCTCCTGGTGGAGGAAGGGAAGCTGGATTGGAACGAGCCCATACGGGAGAAAGTCCCGTCCATCCGATTCGCCAACGACGCCCTCAACAGCAGCGTGTCGCTGCGAGACATGCTGGCCCACCGGACGGGGATCACCCGCCACGACTTCATCTGGTATCGGGCGGACTTCACGAGAAAGGAACTCTTCGAACGGCTGAAGTTCATGGAGCCCAAGGAGCCCATCCGGACCACCTTCCTCTACAACAACATGATGTTCATGGCCGTGGGGTACGCCATCGAACTCCAGTCCGGGAAAACCTGGGAGGAGTTCGTCCGGACCCGGCTCTTCGAGCCATTGGGCATGACTTCTTCGGGATTCACGATCGAGGAATTGAAGAAGGCGCCCGACCACGGTGTCCCGTACACCGAGCGTCGGGAGAGCGACGAGCTGTACGAGATTCCCTACTACGAAGACACGGAGGGGATGGCCCCCTGCGGGGCCATCGTCTCGAACGTGGAAGACATGACCCGCTGGCTCATCGCCCTCATGAACGACGGCAAGTTCGAAGGCAGGCAGGTGATACCCGCCTCGGTTCTGAAGGAGACCCTTACCCCCGCGGTGGCCCTGCCCAACTCGGCGGGGCTGGCCCGCGGATGGTGGGAGCTCGTGAATTCCACCTACGGCATGGGTCGCAACGTGGCCGTGTATCGGGGAAAGCTGTACTCGTACCACGGGGGGGACATCAACGGATTCCACTCGCAGGTATCCATGATGCCCCAGGAAAAGATCGGCGTCGTGGTCCTGGAAATCGGGGACCATTGCGCCATGCTTCGCGATGCCGTGGGCTACAACGTCTACGAGCGCCTTCTGGGGATGGACCCGACCCCCTGGAGCGACCGGTACCTCGCTCTTTACAAGAAGGGGAAACAGGCGGGCAAGGAAGGCCGGGCCAAGGCCGGAGCCGACCGCGTTCCGAACGCCCCTCCCTCCCACGTCCTGAAGGACTATGCGGGAACCTATGAGCACCCGGCCTACGGCGAGATGCCCGTGACCTTCCAGGACGGGAAGCTGACCTTCGGGTTCCGAGCCATGAACCTTCCCCTCGAGCCTTACCACTACGAACGTTTCGACACGCCGGACCACGAGGAATTCGGGAAGTGGAGCCTCAACTTCCAGACGAACCCGCAGGGCGACGTGGACAAGGTGGTGGTGTCCCTGGACGAGAAGGAAGTCACCTTCGTTCGGCGGCCCGAGAGCCTTGACGAGAAGACCCTGGCGCTCATGGCCGGAACGTACGAAACCGCCACCGGGATGAAGTTCGAGGTGTTGCTCAAGGAGGGCGTCCTGTACCTGGCCTTCCCAGGCCGTCCCGCGGACCCGCTGGTCCACTACAAGGGAACGAAGTTCCGCCTGAAGGAGTACTCGGACCTGATCCTGGACTTCGTGATGGAAGGCGGGAAGGTGAAGGGCTTGAACCAGATTTCCGCCGACGGGCAGTTCATGATGTACAAGAAGTAGGGTCGTTCCATGCGAAAGGGGGGCCGGCCCCGGGGCCGGCCCTCACAGGAGTTCCTCCAGGGCGGCCAGGAGCCGGTCCACCTCGGGCTCGGGCAGGACCAGCGGAGGATAGAAGCGCAGGATCCTTGCGGAGGGTTTGAAGCCCGCTAGGAACCCCTTGCCGAGAAGCCGGCGGTGGACCTCCGCCAGCGAGAAGCCGGTGCCGTCGGGCCGAAACTCGAGAACGCTCATGAGCCCCCGTCCCCGGACGTCGGTGACCGCGCCTTTTCTCCGGGCCAGGTCCCGGAGCGCGTCCAAGAGCCTTTCCCCCAGGAGGGCGGCCCTCTCTACCCATCCCTCTTCGCGCAACACCGCCAGGACTTCGTTTGCCACCGCGCACCCGAGGGGATCGTCTTGATGGGACTGGGCATGGCGGAAGTCGAGTCGCTCGAGGGCGCAGGACATCTCGTACGAGAAGGCGGCCGCGCTGACGGGGTACCCGTTCCCCAGCCCTTTCCCCAGGGCGACGGAGTCGGGCTTCAGCCCGTAATGTTCGAACCCGAACCAGGCGCCCGTCCGGCCGAACCCCGTCGTGACTTCGTCGACTACCAGGAGCCCCCCCGACTCCTTCACTTGTGCCGCCAAGGCCCGAACGAGCGGAGTGGGGGGGAGCCTCACGAGGCCCGAGGCGTTTCCCGGCTCGAAAACGAAGGCCGCGACGTCCTCCAGATTCAGGGCTTCCAGTCGGGCCGCGTGGCCGGCGCAGAGGACGCCGCCGAGGCAGGAAGGGCAGGCGGTTCCAGGGACCGTGATCCACTCGTCCGGCCGCGAGCGAGAGGAAGCCCCGAAGGCGCCGAGGTAGGTTCCCTCCAGCGTCACGAACCGAGAGCGTCCGGTGACCCGCCTCGAGGCGAGGAGGGCCAGCTCCACGGCCTCGGTTCCGGAGGAAAGAAGAACACACTTCCCATCCTTCATCGCGAGCGCATCGAGCAGCGCCGCGCCCGCCCGCTCCACGATCGGGGCCGTCGCTCGATAGCCCACGTGCGTGAGCGCGTCGAGTTGGCGTCGAACGGCGGCCGTGATGCGGGGGTGGTTGTGGCCCAGGCAGGCGCACCAGACCCCTGCCTCGAGGTCCACAATGCGCCGGCCCTGGCCGTCGAACAGGTCGCATCCCGAGGCCCGCACCAAGTCGCGGATCAGGACCTCGTATCCATAGCAGCGCAGGATGCTATCCATGAAACCCTCCCGGCTCCAGTGTAGCGCTCGGAAGGGCGACGGGGTTCCCGAGGAGATCCCGCGTCCAGGCGTCGGGCGGTTGAAGGGCTAGCGTTCTTCGAAAGCCTTGGCCCGCCGGGCCAGCTCCTCGGGGGACAGATCTTCCTTGTGGGTGGCGAGGGTCCACACGTGGCCGAAGGGATCCTCAAGAGTCCCCGCGCGGTCGCCGTAGAAGTGATCCGCAACGGGACGGAGCACCTTCGCCCCGGCCGCCACGGCCAGGGGGAAGGCCGCATCCACGTCCTCCACATACAAGAGGAGGCTGGTGGCGTTCCCCCCCAGGGACTTGGGGCTCTTAAATCCCATGTCCTGGTTTTCGTCGGCGAGCATGAAAGGGGAGTCACCGATCCGCATCTCGGCGTGGCCCACCTTGTCTCCTGGCGCCGGGATCCGGAGGAGCTCCACGGCGCCCAGGGCGCGGGCGTAAAATTCCAACGCGGCGTGTCCGTCATGGACGACGAGATACGGCGTGAGCGAGTGGTAGCCCTCCGGCACGGGTTTGACGGGGGAAGCCATCGAGTCCTCCTGGGGCAAGATCGTGGAGGAAGGGACCTCGGCCTGCCGACCGGCACGGATCGTCCCAAGACCCCATTGCCCACATCCTGCCCAACGCAGCGGGCCCGTCGGGAATTGCCGGAACCAGGCGTTCCATGCCTCGGGGTGGCGGATTCAGAGGCTCCGCAAGAGTTCGTCCAGGGCGTGAAGGAACCGGGACCGGTCCCGCGGCGAGAACGGGGCGGGCCCTCCCGTCACGGCACCCGATTCGCGCAGGAACGCCAGCAGTTCCCGGCTCGCCATGGCCTCCCCGATGGTCTCGAGAGTGAAGGGGTTCCCCTTTGGGCTGAGGGCCTTGGCTCCCTTCTTCAAGCAACGGTCCGCGAGGGGGATGTCGGAGGTCACGACCACATCTCCCCGGCCCGCGTGGGCGGCGATCCAGTCGTCGGCCGCATCGAATCCCGAACCCACGATGACCAGGGTGATCCAATCGAAGGGTGGCACGCGCATCCTCGAGTTGGAGACGAGGGTGACCGGGACGCGGTGGCGCTTCGCGACGCGGTAGACCTCCTCCTTGACGGGGCAGCCGTCCGCGTCCACGAAGACCTCAGCCATGGTGTAGAACCCCTCTCGCCGCGAGGGTGAGCGCCAAGGCGGCCGCCCCCGGTGCGGCCTGGAGCCAGAGGATGGGCCGCCCCGCCGTGGCGGCGCCGAAGAGGCCCGCGACGACGACACAGGAAAGGAAAAAGACCGTCACGCCGAAACCCGCGGGCCCCAGGAGCAGACCCCAGAAGAGCCCCGCGGCGAGGAATCCATTATACAGGCCCTGGTTCGCGGCGAGCACGCGGGAGGTGGAAGACGCCTCGGGGGTCAGGCGAAACAGCCTCCGGCCCAGGGGCCTGTCCCAGTAGAACATCTCCAGAACCAGAAACCCCAAGTGGAGTAGCGCCACCAGCGCGACGGCCAGGGAAGCGAGAATGCGCACGGTCGCCCTCCTCGGGCGCCCGCAGGTGGGCGCCTCCCGGCCATCCTACTACCTGGCGAGGTTAGGTGTGGCCCAAACCTTATGGCCGCGGAATCCAGTCGGAAACGGCGAGCAGGTATACGACGCCGACCACCGTCGTGACAATGGTGATGAGGACCCCATACCGAAGGTACTCGCGGAACCCGATGGGGTGAAGACCCTTGGCGAGTTCCGCCACGATCAGGTTGGCCATGGAGCCCACGAGGGTGAGGTTCCCCGCGAAGGTGGACGTGAGAGCCAGGAGGTACCAATGAAGCCGGGCATCGGAGAGTGATCCGACCCACCCCCCAGCCGCCATGACGAAAGGCACGTTGGAAAAGAGATTGCTCCCCGCCACCGAGAGAAGGGCAAAGGCGGCGATTCCCAGGGGGCCAGAAGATTCGGGGAGCCACGCCTGGGCAGCGGCGAGGCAGCCGGCGCGGTTCACTCCCTCCATGACGACAAAGAGGGCGGCGAAGAACACGAGAAGGGACCAGTCGAGCCGGGCAAGGAGGGGTTCGGGCGAAAAGCGGTTGAGAAGGATGGCCAGGGCGGCTCCCGCGATGGCCGCCGCGGCGAGATCGGCACCCAGGAGCCAGGCGGCCACCACTCCCGCCAGGGCGGCCAGGGTTTTGACGAGCATGGGTCTGCGAACCCGATGGGGCCAGTCTGCGGAGGCGGTCGTCCGCACGGGAGCCAGCCGGGAGCGGAACACGGCCCGAAGCAAAGCGTGGTTCAGCCCGAGGCAAAGGACCGCCGCCGGGGCCATGACGGCCAGGTATTCGCGGTACGGGATCCCCGAAGCCGTCCCCACGAGCATGTTCTGCGGGTTTCCGGCCAGGGTGGCCACGGAGCCGATGTTGGCGCTCGTGGCCAGGGCGAGAAGGTAGGGGAGAGGCTCCAGCCTCAGGGCGATCACGAGCGCGACCACGATGGGCGTCAGGACCAGGCATACCGTGTCGTTCAGGAGAAAGGCCGACGAGATCCCGGATACCCAGACGACGGCACCCAGGAGGCGCCCTGGTGTGGCGGACCTTCGGAGGGTCGCCGCGGCGAGGGCGGAAAAGAAGCCCGCCTCCTCCAGGTATGCCGAGAGGACCATCATGCCGAAGAGGAGCCCCAGCGTGGGGAGATCCACCGCCGCGAAGGCCTCGTCGGGCGATAGCACCCCAAGCAGAACCATGGCGACGGCTCCCACAAGGGCCCCCGCCGGACGGCCGATGTGAAGGAGGCGGAACCTCCTGGCGGCGATCAGAAAGTAGGTTCCAATAAACACGGCGAGGGCCGTGGCCATGTGTCCTCCTTGGGCCACCATTTTGCCACGCGGAATCTCCGAAGGGGTGGTGAGGACTGGCGAAGGCGATGCCGGAAGCGGTACCCTTGTCCGCGAGCCAAGAACGCTCATCGGGTTTCTCGGCGAAGGTTAGAGAAAGGGGACCAATGATCGGGATGAAGCGGTGGTTGTTGCCGGTTGTTCTTGGGGCGTGGTCAGGACTCGCCGTTCTCGGGCAGGCGGGATCTTCTTGCCCGCCGGAAATCTCCGTGCTCCTTCCCAAGGGTTGCGCGAAGGCGACCGGGGCGTATCAAACCATGGGATTCATGGGGAAGGGTTCCGGGGTCGCGAAACTTCCTTTCGACCAGAAGTGCCCTTGCCTGAAAAACGACAAGCTCCGGGCCCAGATCAGCCTGGAGGTTTTGCACTATGGAGACGAGGGGACCGAGATCTTCCAGATGCAGATAGGCGCCGTCGAGGAGCAGACCATCCAGAACGCCCTGAACAACTTTCGAAGCGGTCAGCCGAAGCCAACCCCGAAAAACGACCTGCACGCGACACGAAAGGAGACGGTCCAGGGCGGGACGGTTGTCTTGTACGACTACAAGCGAGACTGCCCGGGGGATTGTGTGCCCGACGGCGCCGACCCCGCGGCCTACGCCGTCCCGGTGGTCCATCTGGTGGGGGTATCCCACAGCGCCTCGACCAGCGTGGTCGTGAAGGTGGACGGCGACTTGCCGCCCGACCTCGCCAAGGCCGCGGTCGAGGAGGTCTTCGCCAACCTGAAGAAAGCGGCCTTCGACAAGTAGCCGGAAAATTGAGCGGCGCAAAGAACGGTGCCCCGGTCGTGGAAAAAGGAGATCTGCCATGAAGAGGATCCTCATCGGGTTTCTGGGAGCGGCCATGCTTCTGGCCACAATCGGGGCGGCGTCTCAGCAGAAGGACGACCCCAAGTGCAAGGATCACCCGCTCTTTACGCGCATGCCAACTTACTGGATCCACCACTGTGACGAGCGCCAGTTCGACGCCCACGAGTTCGTCGTGGGGATGGATAAGGGGAAGGCCGTCACCGAACGGGTGGAAGGGCACCTCTGGAAAGTTTTCTACTATCCCCAGGCCACGGCCAAGGAAAAGCCGAGCGAACTGCAAATTCTCCGCAATTTCGAGAATGCGGTGAAGAGCATCGGCGGCACCGTCGTGTGGACCGGGAAAAGCCGAGCGACCTTCAAGGTCCTCCAATCCGGCCAGGAATTCTGGGTGGACCTGACCACCGAGTTTACGGGCAAGCACGGCTTCACGATCGTGAAGAAGGAGGGCATGACCCAGGACATCCAGGCCAACGCCGAGGTGTTCCGGAACGACCTCCGCGCCACGGGTCACGCCGCGGTGTACGGGATCCTGTTTGATACGGACAGCGCCGCCATCAAGCCCGAATCCGCCGGGACCATCTCCGAAATCGCCACGCTCCTGAAGGCCGACCCGGGGCTCAAGATCTTCGTGGTAGGACACACGGACAATACGGGAGGCGTTGACCACAACCTCCAGCTATCCCATTCTCGGGCGCAGTCGGTCAAACAGGCGCTGGTCAAGGACCACGGAATCGCCCCGGAAAGGTTGAAGGCCTTCGGGTGCGGGCCCTTCGCCCCCGTGGCTCCGAACACCTCCGAGGACGGCCGCGCTAAAAACCGCCGGGTGGAACTCGTGGCCCAATAGGCGCGGTCCGGCCCGGTGAAAAAAGGGGTCCGTCCCGTTTCCAGCGGGGCGGACCCTGGGCCTAAGGGCAATTTCCTGAACTGACCACCACCTCCGGGTCTCCGGAGGAGGAGCGCCCGGCGATTCCTTCCAGGCCCGAGTTCACGCCAACCACGGCATACCAGTGGAAACTGCCAGGGGCAGGTTCCGCGGTGAGTGGAGCCGAAGTCACGGTCGTGCCACTCCAGGCCAGGCAAGCGTTCTCGGTGGTAGAAAAGAGGTTGGGCAGGTCGCCGGGGTCTCCCCGGTAGACGCGATATTCCGCCGCGTCGGGGTTCGAAGTCCAGGAGACCCCTCCCGAATCGTTCCAAAGTAGGCTGCCATCGGGGGCGGTCTCACCGGGAGCCACGGGTTCGCCCGTGGTCGAGCCGGAGACCTCCAGGCTGTCGTCGCTGTAAACGGTGTTGCTGTTGTTCGCGTGGGGAGCCGTGTAGGTTCGAAGGACGAAGAAATACGTCGTTCCCGAAAGAAGGCCGGTAGCCGCTGCCGAACCGGTGAGCTTTGAGGCGACGCTCCCGTTGTAGGTATAGGGCCCGCCTGAGACTCCGGAGTAGTAAAGAACGTACCCGCCCGGATCCGAGGTGTAGGAAACCGTGGTCCAGGAGAGCGCGATTCGATCCGATGAACTGGAATCCACGCTAAGCGACGTGGGCGCAACCGTTTGCGTGCTCCGCCAATCGCCACCCACCTGTTTCGAATCGAGGAAAGCCGTAAGCGCGGGATCGCTGGAATGGAGCGCGTTCCACCGGAGGTCCAGTTGGCCCGGGTAGAGCAAGGTCAGGTTTGCGAAGGAGGCGGGGATTTCGCCGGAGAGCGCGTTGCCCTGCACGTACAGGGATCTCAAGGCGGCGCAGTTGCCCAATTCCGAGGGGAGGGGACCCGTCAGGCGGTTGTTATGCACCCACAACCGCGACAAGAGAAGGCACCCGCCCAGGCTGGACGGGATGCCTCCCGAAAGTTCGTTGTTCTGCAAGAAGGCGTTGCGCAAGGCGGTGCAGTTTCCAAGAGAGGGGGGAATCGTTCCGGTCAGGTGGTTGTCCTGAAGATACAGGTACCGAAGGAGCGTGCAGTTGCCCAGGCCCGCGGGGATGTCTCCGGTAAGCGCGTTCCCGTTCAGGTATAGGTAGCGGAGGAGGGTGAGGTTTCCGATCTGGGACGGAATGGACCCCGAGAGGTCGTTGTCGGCCAGACTGAGGTAAAGGAGGTTCGGCAAGGCGCAGAGGCCCTCCGGTACGGTGCCGTTGAGGTTGACGCCGCTCATTTGGAGGATCTCCAGGGAGGTCATGCCGAGGATCCATGGGGGGATCGGTCCCGGGGGCAGGGGGTTGCTTCCCAGATACAGCCTCTTCATGGCCGTAAGCGGGCTCAGGTCAGGAAGAGATGTCAGGTTGCACGACCGCAGATCGAGCTGCTCGAGATGGGTGAGGAAGGTCAGTTCCAGAGGGGCGGGCGCGGGATTGAAGGGATTGTTTTCCAAGGAGAGAAGCGTCAAGTTCGTAAGATTGCCGATGCTCGCCGGGATGGATCCCTTGAGGCCGAGCTGCTCCAGGCCCAATTGAGTCAGGTGGGTCATGGACGTGACCCAATTCGGAAAAGACTGCGAATCCACTGGATTCACGCCGAGGAAGAGGGTGTTCAGGTTGGTCATCGAACTCAAGTCGGGCAGCATTCCCGTGAATTGGTTGTAGGAAAGGTCGAGATAGGAGAGGTTCACGAGGTCGGTGACGTCGGCGGGGATCACACCCGAGAAACCGTGGGTATCATCGTACTGGTTCTGAACGCCCAGATCGAGTTTGGTCAGGGACGTCATGTCCCAAAGGGTCGAGGGCAGTGTCCCCGACAGGTCGTTGAAGTAGAGTGAAAGGACCTGGAGGGAGGAGAGAGACGGAATCCATGACGGGAAGGATGTTTCCGACCGGTACGTGTCGTCCAGGTTCAATATCTGGAGGTCTGAACAAAGACCGCAATCGGGTATGGGGCCGGGGTTGAGCAGGTAGTTGGAGTGGAGATCCAGGACCCGAAGTTCGGGCAGGTCGTCGAAATGCAAGGGGAGATCCCCTGTGAGGTTGTTTTCGGGAAGTTCGATCCGCGTCACGTGGTCGGCGCCGTCGACGGTCTCCACCGTGACCCCGAACCAGGTCCCCTCCGTTCCCACCGCGCCGAGCCAGTTGGTGCTCACGGTCCAGGATGCCCCGTTAGTGGAGTAATAGAAGTCCTTCAGGGCCGCCCGCTCGCTCTCGGGAACGGTCCCCAGGAACGACAACCCTCCGCAGAAGAGACCAAGCAGACCCCACACGACCGCCCTGAATCCCGCTCTCTTTCCCATGGCTAACCCCCACCCCGGTAGGGCAAATGTGCACGGACGCCATCCCTCCGCTCCAAAATCGGGGCGCGACGCCCGCTGCCAACCATTTTGTTGATGGCATTGTAAGCCGAGAGCCGGCGGTCTGCAACCGCCCGTGAAACCGGATCATGCCCTGAATGGCGGTGAAGGCCCTGCCTCTGAAACCCACCGAAGTCCCATGCCGTAAACGCGCTCAGGCCGCGGGGATCTCCGTCGAGGGGGTGCGACCACGAAAAGCGGGTGCCGGCAGGGCGTTCGGCCGGGAGACCGGTCGGCGGCGGGCCCGGTCTCGATGGCGCACGGCCCCTGGAAGGGAGGGGGATCATGAATTGGATAGGTCGTATTTTCCCGTGGCTTCTGTGGGCGGCTTGTTGGGGACGGGCCGCAGCGGCAGCGGTCCCTCCGCAAGCCGTGCCCTTCGACTCGGGCGCCTGGACCATGGTGGATGCCCGGACCGTCGAACACCTCGGCCGGAAGGGTCTGGTGGGCACGGCCTTTCTCAAGGACGTGGCGCTCGAGGACGTGGTGGTCGAAGTGGACGTGGCGTGCACGGGCGCCCGGTCCTATCCCGGGGTTCTCTTCCGAATGCAATCACCGGGGGAAACCGAACGTGTGTACCTCCGGCCCCATCGCGCGGGTCCCGCGGGATACCCCGATGCCGTCCAGTACGTGCCCACCTGGAACGGCGTGGACAGCTGGCAGCTGTACAACGGCGACGGCGTGACGGCGGGCGCCCTCCTGCCTCATGGCGAGTGGGTTCCCCTGCGGATCGAGGTGAAGGGAAGGCAGGCGCGCGTCTACGTCGGTGACCTGTCCCGCCCCGCCCTCATCGTCCACGATCTGAAGCGGGACCCCGAAAAGGGATTCCTGGGACTGAACGGACCTCGTGACGGGTCGGCCGTGTTCAGCAACTTTCGGTACATGGACGGAAGCGGCCTGGTCTTTGACCCGCCTCCGCCCCGCCACGTTTCGCCGGGGATCGTCACGGAGTGGGAGATCGCGGGACCCGTGAAGGCCGCCGCTGTTCCCCGCGACGCCTATCCGTCTCAGGCCATGTCTGCCCTGGGATGGACGACGGTTCGGACCCAGGAGGGCGGCCTGCTGGACTTTTCCCGTCACCTCGGCCGCCTGGGGGCCTCGCCGGATTGCTCCTTCGCGCGGATTCGAATCGCTTCCGAAGGCGGCGAAGTCAAGAAGTTCCGATTCGGCTACAGCGACGAAGTCGCCGTTTTTCTGAACGGGGCGCCCGTTTTCTCCGGGGACAGCACCTACAGGTTCCGCGATCCCTCCTTCCTGGGGATCGTGGGGCTGTTCGACGCGCTCTACCTCCCGCTTCGGAAGGGGGAAAACGAGGTCCTGTTCGCGGTGACGGAAAACATGGGCGGTTGGGGACTGATCCTCCAGGACGCTTCCGCCGTGTTCGAGGCGCCCGGCGTGCGGGGAACCTGGACCACCGGTCGGTCCTTCGCGCTCCCGGAGACGGTGGTGCGCGATCCGTCGTCTGGGGCCCTCTATGTCTCGAACTACGACGGCTACAATCCGAGCGGAGCCGAGGGCCGCCAGTCCATCGCCAGGGTGAACGCCGACGGGACCATCGTGAATCCGGATTGGGCCAGGGGCCTTCGGAATCCCACCGGGATGGCGGTGTCGGGCGGGACGCTCTTCGTCGTGGAGCCCACCGGCCTGGCGGAGGTGGAGACGGCAACGGGCCGCCTCCTCACCCGGCATCCGGTGGAGGGCGCCGCTTTTCTCAACGACGCGGCCCTGGGGCCCGACGGGGCCCTGTACCTCTCCGATTCGCGACGCTCGGTCCTCTATCGCTTCGCCGGCGGAAAGGCCGAGGAGTGGCTGTCGGGGCCCGAGATCTCCCGGCCCAACGGGCTTCATGTCGTGGGGGGCGAACTCCTGGTGGGGAACGGCGGCGACGGGCGTTTGAAGGCGGTGGATCTCACCACGAAAGCGGTCCGGGTCGTCGCCGACTTGGGGCCGGGGATCCTCGACGGTATCGAATCGGATGGCGCCGGAAGCCTCCTCGTCTCCCAAAACGAGGGACGCCTCTTTCGCGTGGGCATGGATGGCCGGGTCACGAAGCTCCTGGACACGACGGCCGTCGGCATGCCCCTGGCGAATTTCGCGTTCCTGCCCGAATCAGGCCTCCTGGTTTTTCCCACCTGGACCGACAACCGGGTGGCGGCGTACGCTCTCTCGGAACCCTGAAGCCGCGGTTGCAACGACGGCCCTCAGATTGTGGCCGGGGGGGGCCGAGATGTGTAGATACCACCACCTGGGAGTGCCGACACGAAAGGTGAGAGGCGGCGAAGTGCGCCTTGAGCGGTACGGGCTCCGCGTCCTCCCCTACGACCGCAATCCGTACGGCATCGAATGGATGCGCTTCGACGAAGGGAGCCCCGTGCCCGAAGCCGTCCAGAAGGCTCCGCACGTGGCCTTCGAAGTGGACGACCTGGAGGCCGAGCTTCGGGGTAAGGAAGTCCTCATCGCTCCCAATGGCCCATCACCCGGTGCCACCGTCGCCTTCGTCTTGGAGGACGGACAGCCCGTGGAATTTCTGAAGTTGGAGGGCGAGGCGGCGTCCATGGGGAGTCTATTCCGGGGTCCCCTGAAGGTCACGGACTGGGCGGCCCTGCCGGCGGTCCAGGCCCCGGGGGCAAAGGGAACGGCCTCGGCCAGGACGGTGGACGCCGGCGAGGTAAGGCTTCGGATCGTGGAATTTGCCCCCGGCTACGTCGCCGACCACTGGTGCCACAGGGGACACGCGGTGTACGTTCTCGAAGGCGCCCTCGTGGTGGAGCTCAAAATGGGGGGGGAGGTTCGGCTCGAGGCCGGGATGGGATTCACGGGTGGTGGGGATCTTGACAATCCCCATCGGGGGAGGGCACCGGAGGGGGCAAAGGTCCTCATCGTGGATTGAATGGGTGGCGCCCAGGCGCCCGATTCAACCGGGAGCGGGACCCCCGTGGGGAAGGATTGACCAGGCGAAGCGAAGTCCATGGACCGGCTCCGCACCCATGGCGTCAGCGAGAGGCGCCTTCAAGGGGCCGGTTGCTTTGAAAGCCTGTCCAACCATTCCACCGCGTTCCGGTTGGAGGGGTCCAAGGTGAGCGATTTGGCGTAGGCTCGCACGGCGTCGTCCTTCTTCCCAAGGGCGGCGAGGCCCTCGCCCAGGGAGTCGTAGACGTTGGATGAGTCGGGGTGGAGCTCCGCGTTCATCTGAAAGACCGCCACGGCGGCATCGGGCTCGCGTTCGCCCAGAAGCTGGTACCCGAGAAGGTTGATGGCGGCTTCTGAAAAATCGTACTCCGAGGCCTTTCGGACCTGGAGTTCCCGGAGAAGCGCAACCGCTGCGCCGGCCCCGGATTTGCGGTGGGCCTCGTAGAAGACTTCGGCCACGGACCGTCTTGGAGGCGGGGGGACCCGCCCGAAAAGGACGTCCAGGATTCCGTCGGCGATGACCTCGAGTCTCCCGAATGTGCAGTTGTCCAACAAAACCACGAAGATCCGCTCCTCGGGGAGTCTCCTCAGGTGAGCGGTGAAGCCCTCGATTCCACCGGAATGGGAGAAAACGAGTCGCTCCGTGTTTCCAGGTCCTACGGGGGCCTTTCGGATGTACCAGCCCAGGCCGTAGTCGCCCAGGCCCGGCATGAACATGGCCTTTTTGCTTGATTCCGATAGCACCTGCCCTGAATCGAGGGCGCGGTCCCATAGATAGAGATCCTCCACGGTGGAGTACAGCGCCCCAGCCGCGAAGGGAACTGCCATGTCGATGTAGGAACAATTACGCACTCCGCCGGGAAAGCGCTGGTACCCTGAAGCCCGGTTCAGAAGTACGTCCCGTGCGCGGTCGTAGCCGGTCCCAGTCATTTTGAGCGGGTCGGTGATGCGCTCCCGAAGGACCTGTTCGTAGGGCTTGCCCGTCACCTTCTCGATCACGGCCCCAAGTATGTAATACCCGCTGTTGTTGTATCTGAACTGCGTGCCCGGTGCAAACTGCAGATCGCCGCTGCAAAAGCGCTTGACGGTTTCCTCCACGCTGTGCGGATTTCGGGTCCGAATCTCCTGAAAGCTTGGGAGTTGCGTGAGGCTGGGAATCCCGGACGTGTGGTTCAGGAGGTGGCGGACCGTGACCATCTCCCCTGTATCCTTGCGGTAATACGGAAGTACCTCCGAGAGCTTGGTATCGAGGGTAATCCGGCCCTCCTCGACGAGCTGCAGCGCGAGAGCCGCGGTGAATTGCTTCGTGATGGATCCGATTCGAAACTTCGTGGCGGGCGTGCTGGGGACGTCCCATTCCCTGTCCGCCAAGCCGTAGGCCTTCTTGAAAAGGACCCCCTGCGCGTCGGCCACGAGGACGGCGCCGTCGAATTGGTGCAGGTCATGGACTCTCGCCAGGTAGGCGTCTATCTGCGCCGGCCGGTCTTGCGCGGATACGGATACGCCAAGGCAGGCGCAAACCAAGGCGATCCCGATCCATCCCCCCCACGCTCGTTCATCCGGATGTCGCATGGTTCCCTCCCCCGGCCCAGGGCCGTCCTGTGCGAGATTTTACGGAATGGAATCGGGTTGGTTCTCGCGAACCGAAAGACGGGGGATAAGCCCCTCTCCCCTGCACCGGATCCCGGTCGGCGGCCCCTCCCGCAAGATGTCGAACCCCCTTGGATGTCCATGCAAACGTGGCTCGGAACCCTCCGAGAAGATCGACGACCCCGGCCACCGCGACGAATGCGAGCCCGAACAAAACGGCCGGGCCGAATCCCACGACGAGGGCCGCGGGGCGGCGGGTCAACAGGAGCAGAAGGAGGGTGATGGCCACGCACCCCCCTCCCAGGGCCATGGCCGGACCTCGCAAGAGGAGGGGGTTCCCCAGCACACGAATCCGGGCCTCCCACGCGATTCAAACCTGCTCCGCCGGCCCCCGGAGACTCTCAGGCGCCACCCTCCGCTCCCCGGTTTCCTCCATGGGTGCATCGATCTTGTGTGCGGTCCCCTCTGATCGCCGTGCGCCTATTGAGGACCTTGCAGATGTTTCTGCATCCAGAGGAGTTCGTGGCCGTACATGAGGACCCGGTTGCTCCTCTTCCCCGCTCCGTGGCCTTCGTCGGGGAATATCATGAGGCCGGAGGGGACGCCCTTCTTCCGGGCGGCCTCGTACATCTGCAGGGCCTCTCCGGCAGGGACCCGGGGATCGGTGGCTCCCTGGATGATCAGGAGGGGCCCCTGAAGCCGGTCCACGTAGGTGGTGGCCGAAAGCTGGAGAAGGGCTTCCTTGTCCTTTTCCGGATCCCCGTACTCGGAGATGCGCAGGATTCGCCGGTAGGGCGCCGTGTTGTTGAGGAAGGTCAAAAGGTTGGAGATACCGACGGTGGAGCAGCCGGCATCGTACGCCCCGGCGAAGCGCGTCATGGCCATGAGGACGGCATAGCCCCCGTAACTCCCTCCGATCACGCCCACCTTCGGGGCCTTCCCGTGGACGGCCCATTTCTCCCGGATGAACCGGGCGCAGTCCTCGATATCGGTGATGACCTGGAGGCGTTTGGGCCCGTCGTCGGCGGCGAGCCACGTCTTGCCGTATCCGTCGCTCCCGCGGACGTTGGGCTCCACGTAGGTGAAGCCTGCGTCCACGTATAGTTGGGCCATGGGGCTGAAGCCGGGCGTCGCCTGGCCCTCGGGTCCGCCGTGGAACTCCACCACAACCGGGCAGGGGCCCTCCGAAACGGCCTTGGGCCGCCTCACGAACATGGGGATCATCGATCCGTCGCGGGCCGGATAATACTCCAGGACCGCCACCGAGAAGGTTCGAGTATCCACCTCGGGGGCGCTCGGGACCACCCAGCGGGAGAGCGCGCCCGTTTTCCAGTCGAGGACCCAATTGGTTCTCGGCGACGTGGCGGTCTCGATGCCCAGCGCCGTGTATCGTCCGTCCCGGGAGGTTTCGCCATAGTAAACGTGGTCCGCGCCAGGGAAGGCAGGGAGGGGAAGTGTCTCGAAGGTCCGGGCGTCCAGGCCGTGGAGCCGTGTGTAACCGCCTTCATTGACGCTGAACAGGATTCGGCTCCTGGCGGGATCGATGTCGAACCCGGACACGTCCCATTGGAACTCCGGCGTGACGGGCAGGAAGCGGCCCTGTTCCAGACGATAGAGACGGCGGAATTCTCCGAACTTGGGGGTGAGCACCAGGAATTGGCCGGGCGCCGCCCCGTATCGGACGACGTACTCCTCCTTTTCCCCCTGGCCGAGAAGGGGAAGGACCGTTCTGCTTTCAGGGTCCCACTCGGAGTATTCGGCCGAGAGGGAGCCGGTCAACTTGGCCAGGAGAAGCCGGCCCTCGGCGGTGTGGTCCGCGATCTGCCAGAGCCCCGGCTCGGTGACGAGGGCCTCCTTGGTTCCGGTTTTCAGATCATAGCGGTAAATGGCGTAGGAATCCGGCCGGAGGTCGTTGGCGCCGTAGTAAACCCACCGGCCGTCGTCGCTCGAGAAGAAGAAGAAGGTCTGGACCCCCTTGATATGCTGGATGACGGAAAGGGGACCGCCCTCCGCGGGCATCGTGTAGAGCCCCGGGTTCTCCTCGCCGCTCCGGTCCCGCTGAACGAAGAGCGTCTTTCCGTCCGGAGAAATGCCCGCGAGGGTCGTGCGGTCCTCGCCGCCTGTGAGCTGGATGGGAAAGCGGTCGGGGCCGTCGAGACGCCAGATCTGGATCGTCCCCGTCACCGACCACGTGAAAAAGAGCCGGGACCCATCCGGGGAAACGAGGCCCAGGCCGGGTGCTCGGATGTCCATCATGGACTGGATCTTTCGCGAAAGTTCGGCGGGAAGAGGGGGCGGGGCGTATTGCGCGAGGACCTCCGGCGGAACCGTTTCGGCTCCGTGGCCCGAGTAGGATCCCGCCTGGGGGGCGGCGAAGGCGGCGGAGGCCATTAGAAGGGAAAGGGTCAGAAAGCAAGCGATCCGCAGGTTCCTCATGGGTTCTCCTTCAGCGGTCACGAAAAAACAGCCCGGCCAGATCCATCGGGGAGAAAGACCGTTCCGGTTCGATGCGCGTCTCAAGATACCAAGATACGCGTTGGGCGGCCAGCCGGTTTCCAAGCTGGTCGAAACCGCGCGACCCTCGGCGCGGAACTCCTACGGTTGAAAGGCAAACTCTGGAATGGGCCCCTTGTGCGATCCTGTGCGGAAGGGCCTGGGTCCGAAGCGCGTTGGGCTGAAGTCAACTCACGGGGGGGTCGCCGTCACGGGCGGATCTTGGAGGGAATTCGGTCCGGCGGGATCCTCGCTCCTGCAGGGGAGTGGCCGGGAACGAAAAAAGGGGCCCGAAGGCCCCTTTATTCGTGCATCGCTGACGTGCAGGTCAGTCGTTTGCGACGCGGACCTGCTCCGCCTGGGGGCCCTTCTGGCCCTGCGTCACTTCGAGGGTGACCTTCTGGCCCTCGGCGAGAGTCTTGAAACCCTCACCCACGATGTTGCTGTGATGGACGAACGCATCCTTGCCGCCATCGACGGTGATGAAGCCGTAACCCTTTTTCTCGTCGAACCACTTCACGATTCCGTTTACCACGCTGTACTCCTTGGTCTGATACATCCACCGAAACAAACCATTTGCTAGGGTGTGCGAGGGAACCTTAGCACGTTTGAAGCCGGAAGTCAAGAAAAATCAAAATCTTGCAGCCGCACTTTTAGAACAATCCGGTACGTCTCGGGCGGAGGAGGGCCTCAACCCGGCGGGAGCGCGGCTCCTCCTTCGGACTCGACTGCCCTCCGAACTTGATCTCCACATCCCTTGTCCTGGAAGTGGGATCTGTCTCGGCGGGTCCCGACCAGCCGGAATCGAGAGCGATCAAGAGTCTCGAGCGGGGTTCACTCCTCGCCAAGTGCCGAGGCGACCGTTCGACGAACGAGCGCTTCGTCGGCGAGGGCCGGCTCGGTGATGTGGCCCTTGCCGGAGAAGTTCTCATTCCAGAGGCGCGCCGTCTCCAGGGCGTTCGGGTTGCGGGCCCAGGCCCGTCGGGCGACGCCGCCCATGACGTCCCAGTTCAAGCCCGAGGAAACCACCCGGTCGATGCGTTCGGACCCGTCCAGAAGGATCCCGTTCCCGCCGTTGAAGCACTTCCCCGTGCCCACCCCTCCTCCGTTGCTCAGGACCACATAGGTCATTCCGCGCGCCACGTTGCCGGCGAAGCACTGGTGGGCCATGTCGGAAGTGAGGGAGGACCCGTCGTAAATGTCCGCCGTCTCGCGGAAGGGAGAGTCGGTTCCCTGGGTGTCGTGGTGGTCCCGGCCCAGGATGACGGGGCCGATCTCGCCTTTCCGGACCATTTCGTTGAACGTGAGGGCGATTCGGACCCTGCCCTCGGCATCCGCGTACAGGATGCGGGCCTGGGTGCCCACGACGAGGCGGTTCTTCTTGGCGTTCCTGACCCAATTGTAGTTGTCGCGGTCCTGGCCGCGGCGGGTCGGATCGATGCATGAGGCCGCGGCGGCGTCGGTCTTGTCGAGATCCTCGGGCTTGCCGCTCAGGCAGACCCACCGGAAAGGGCCATAGCCGTAGTCGAAGCACATGGGACCCATGATGTCCTCGACGTAGGAGGGCCAGATGAACCCGTCGTTGGTGTCCAGTCCGTTCCGGGCGATCTCCCTCGCACCCGCGTCGAACACGGCCTTCATGAAGGAGTTTCCATAGTCCCAGAACCGCGAACCCTTGGACGTCAAGCGCTTCAGGGCGCGGAAGTGGCGGAGGAGGCTCTCGTCCACCCTTTTCTTGAAGGAAGGGAAGTCTTCCTTGAGGAGAGCCTTGGCCTCCTCGTAGTTGAGGCCCGCCGGGCAGTAGCCCCCCTCGTATACGGCATGGCAGGAGGTCTGGTCCGACAGGAGTTCGGCCGGCCAGTCGTGAGCCTCGGCGAACTCGAGAAGGTCCACCACGTTGCCGTGGTAGGCGATGGAAAGGGGCTCCTTCCTGTGGAGGGCATCCCGCACCCAGGCCTCGATTTGAGGCAGATCTCCGGAGACGCGCGTCACCCAGCCCTGGCGGTTCCGGGTTTCAATGCGGCTCGCGTCCACCTCGGCGGTGACCGAGACGGCCCCCGCGATGTCGGCGGCCTTGGGCTGGGCCCCGGACATGCCGCCCAGACCCGAGGTCAGGAAGAGGTGGCCGCGGAGGTCCCCGTCCTGGGGAATGCCCAGGTAGAGGCGCCCGGCGTTCAGGAGGGTGATGTAGGTGCCGTGGACGATGCCCTGGGGACCGATGTACATCCACCCCCCCGCCGTCATCTGACCGTAGTTCACGCACCCCATGGCCGCCAGACGGTGAAAGTCCTCGGGCGTGTCGAACATCCCCACCATGAGCCCGTTGGTCAGGATCGCCCTCGGGGCCTCGGGTCGGCTGGGAAAGAGGCCTAGGGGGTGCCCCGAGGAGACCACGAGGGTCTGGTTCTCGTCCATCTCGGCGAGGTATTTCTTGATGAGGAGGTATTGCATCCAGTTCTGGCAGACCTGTCCCGTCTCCCCATAGGTGACGAGTTCGTACGGGTAGAGAGCCACCTCGAAATCGAGGTTGTTGTCGATCATGACCTGAATGCCCTTGGCGTCCAGGATCCTCCCGGGATACTCCTGAACCGGTCGCCCGTAGATCCTTCCCTCGGGTCGGAAGCGGTATCCATAGACTCGGCCCCGGGTGAGCAGTTCCTCCATGAATTCAGGCGCCAGTTCCTCATGGAAACGGGCGGGTACGTAGCGAAGGGCATTCTTCAGGGCCGTCTCCGTGTCCTTCCGGTTCAAGCGGAAACCTCGGCTGGGAGCCCGCCGGATGGCGGGATCGAAGGGCTTCCTGGGCGGAAGCGCGGCGAAATCGAGTTCGAAGGTCGTGGCCATGGTGGGGTTTCCCTCCCTGAAGCCCGAAGTATACCGCTGCTGGGATGTGACCGCGAAAGGCCTGTGGTACCCTCTCGGAGGGGGTGGCCATGGAGTCGCTCGGGCCTTTCGTGCTCGTCGTTGTCGTCGCGGGGATGGCCCTACTTGTGGCCGCGATCATCCGGCAAGACCGGAAGCGGGCCGCCGCGCGGGCGGAAGCGGCCTCCCTGAGGGGCTGGACCTACTCGACGGGCGGCGGCCATCGCCTGATATACAGCCTGGAAGGTCGGCAAGACGGGCTGCCCTGGCGGGTGGAGTGCCGCAGCGGTGGAAAGAACTCCTCCGGCCGAACCGTGTTCACCTGCCGAGAGGCCTCCCTGGATGGAGGGGCGGTGCTCCTCGGGGCGGCGGAAATGGCCGCCCTTTTCCGGTCGCCCATGGGGCGAAAAGTGACGGGCTGGGCAGTGGGCCTCGGCAACGCGCTAGGGGTGGAGACGGGGCCCATGGAGCAGGTCATCGAGCGCGGCGCGGAGGTGGATTTAGGGATGCCCCACTTCACCGAGCGCTTCTTCGTCCTGGCTACCGATGAGGCAGCGGCCCGGCGCGTGGTGACGGCCCGAAGCGCCGAGGCGCTGCTTGCCTTCGCTCCCCCGGACTTCGGAGGCCGCCAGAAGGCCAGGGCCCTCACCCTCACTTGGGGGTCGGAAGGGATGACGGTCCTTCTGGGCCGGTCCCTGACCTCACCGGAGGACATGGTCTCCTTCGCCGAACTGGGCGTCGCCCTGGCCAAGGAAACGCTTCGCAAGACCTGGTGAGGCCCGCCGGAACAGAATGCGCCGGTTCCTCGAGGGACCTACCACCCTGCCGAAATAGCCCCCCCGCCTCCCCGCGTTACCCTTGGGGAGGTTCCCGATGAAGAATCTCGTGTTCGCGGCGGTTGCGGTTCTTGCGGTGGGCCTGCGTGCGGGCGCAGAGATCCGCGGCGAAACCGTCGAGTACAAGGAAGGGGGGACGGTGCTCGAAGGGTATCGGGTGGCGGAGAGTGAGGCGACGGGGTCCCGGCCCGGTGTTCTGGTCGTCCACCAGTGGATGGGGCTGACGGACTTCGAGAAGGGGAGGGCCGAGGCCCTCGCGCGCCTCGGCTACGTCGTTCTGTGCGCCGACGTGTACGGAAAGGGCGTTCGCGCCTCGAACCCGAAAGAGGCGGGAACCTTGGCCGGTGCGTACAAGAAGGACAGAACTCTCTATCGCAAACGCCTGACGGCCGCGCTCGAGCGACTCCGGAGCGATCCTGCGGTGGACGGCACCCGGCTCGCGGCCGTCGGCTACTGCTTCGGGGGGACCGGTGTCCTGGAGCTGGCCCGGAGCGGGGCGGACCTCAGGGGCGTGGTTTCCTTCCACGGCGGCCTGGATACGCCCTCGCCCTCGCTTCCGGGAACGATCCGGGCCTCGGTCCTTGTCCTCCACGGCGGGGACGACCCGTGGGTCCCTCCGGCGCAGGTGGCCGCCTTCGAGGAGGAAATGCGCAGGGCGGGCGCGGATTGGCAGGTCACGGCCTATGGAGGCGCCGTACACGCCTTCACGGACCCCGGAGCCGGGACGGACGCGTCGAAGGGGGCAGCCTACGATCCCCGGGCGGACAGGAGGTCCTGGGAGGCCATGCGGGACTTCCTCTTGGAGATCTTCGGTCAGTAGTTGAAGGTGACGGCCATCCCCAGGTACTCCACCTTCTCCCGGTAAAACTGGCCGTAAGGCGCGAAACCTCGGTAGCCTTCGGCGAGGAGCCTGAGGTGGCGGCGGGCCGGGTCCGCGGGGCCGAACTCGAGGCCCGCCCGAACGCTGAAGCTGGGGGTCCAGCCATTCTCCCCGTAACTCTTCACGTCCAGGGCGGCCACGGGCCGGCCACCCCAGAGCAGGGGACTGGCGCTTCGGAATTCTAATCCTGTCTGCAGGGAGCCACGGTGCAGGTCGCGAGGGTCGCGGGTCAGGAGCCATTCTCCCCCGCCGTAGAGCCTCCAGGGGCCCTTCTCCCCCGAAATCGTGAGCTGGATCGCCTCGTAGGAGAGGTTGATCCGGTCGGGCCTATAACGCAGCAGAAACTCGTCGCCGAGGTGCGAACTCTGGTGGTACAACCGAAGCCGCGCCGAAAAGCCCCCCTCTCGGTAGGTGATGGGGAGCCCCACCGTGTAGTCCGCGTTGAGGAGATCGTGGGAGGGGGCATCCATGTCGAATTGGGCGAAGAGGGCGCCGTCGAGGCCCATCTGCAGTCCCTCTCCCGGCCTTCGGCCCAGGCGGCGGTAGAGCCCGAACGCGCCTCCATAGGAGACCGCGGCCATCGTGAAGGCGTCGAGGTCGGGATCGGGCGTCTGGCCGAAGGCGTGAAACCTGCGGAAGCCCACAAAGAACTGAGTCTGCTTCACGTCCGCCAGGAGGGGCTGAAAAACGTCTCCGGCGGGGAAAAGAGCCGATTCGGAGGAAAGGCCGAGGGCCTCGCGGGCGGAATAGACGGCCCGGCGCATTTTCCCCGCGGGGGCCGCGGGTGGGGTCGCCAGGACGACCAGGTCGGCCAAGCCGCGCACCGAGGACAGCCTCTCTTCCACGGTCCGGACCAGGGCCTCGTCGGCTCCCGGGAGCCGGACCCGGGCCACACCGCCTGAGACCTCGAGGGAATATCGCCCTGAATCGAGTGCCAGGTCCCCTTCGAGCAATGCGCTCAGGTATCCCTTCAGAAACTCGTCCGTGGGAGGCTGGGCGGCCGGCCATGCCGTCGGGGAGGCGAGAAGGAGCGCGGCGGCCATCGCCGTGGCGGCGAGAAGCCCTGGATGGGCGGAACGCGGCATGCGATCTCCTGAAAAAAGGTCGGCGCGGCGGCCCGGGCCGCAATCAGTGGGCGATTATAGCAGGGGCCGTTCGATGGGACCCGGTGGGAAGGGGCTGGCCATTAGCCGGTCCCGCTGTGCTATTCTCTGGCTCCAGGGGGTGGGAATGGGAAGCCTTCGCTTCCGGTGCGACGCCTGTGGACGGGCCTTCGCGTTGCCCGAGGACCAGATTCCACCTCAGGGCCTTCGGGGCCCGTGCGGGGCGTGCGGCGCCGTCATGACCCTGTTCCCGGATGGTCGGATGTTGGGCGCGACGCCCGTGGAGGCGCCCCGACCGGCCGCCGGGCCCGAGCCGGCGCCCCCGGAAGCTTCGCCCCTCCCCTCCGGCAAGTTGACGTTTCGCTGTCCTTCCTGCGGCCATCCCCACGAAGTGGACCCGTCGCGCCTCCCGGCAGCGGGAGCGAAGGGACCTTGCAAAGGGTGCGGCGTCCGCCTCGTGCTTTACCGGGATGGGGGCGTCCGCCTCGAGGGCCCGGAGGCCAAAGCTCCATCCCCGCAGAAGTCTCCCGTCTCCGAGAGCTGGACGGTCAAGATGGGGGATAGCGAACTCGGCCCCTTTTCCCACGAGGAGATGCGGGAGCTCGCGGCCAATGGAAGGCTCTCTCTAGATCAGCCCGTGAAGCCATCGGGAGGCGCCTGGGTCACGGTGGCCGCCATCCCCGTCCTGGCGTCCCTCGTCGCCCGGACGTCCGGATCCTCCTCCGAGGAAGAGCCCCCACCCGACGCCATCGGCGATGAGGACCGGTGTTACGCGCATCCCGACACCCCGCCCGCGCGGGTGTGCGCCCGATGCGGCAGGTTTTTGTGCGAGGCCTGCCTCAAGCCCTTGCAGGGCCAGCCTGGCGTCAAACCCGTTTTCCTTTGCTCCGCCTGTGGAGGCACGACGGCGGCGCTCCATCGTCGGGCCAAGTGGATTCCCTTTTACCGCGACCTCGGCCAGGTTTTCGCCTCGCCCTTCAAAGGCGGGGCATGGATCTACTTCATTTTCATGGCTTTCCTGGAGGCGCTCAAGGTCCCCTGCCAGTTCGCGCCCCTCGTGGGGATGGCCGCCCTGTTCGTTCTGGCCTGCGTCCAGGCCACCTTCTACATCCACTTGATCCGCGAGGTGGCCAACGGTTCCTACGACCTCCCCGAATGGCCCGACGCGACCAACTACTGGGACATGGTGGTCACCTTTCTCAAGACCATCCTGGTCGTTCTCATCAGCCTCATCCCGGTCATCCTCCTCTTCTGCTTGGGAGGGGCGGGGATCGGTGTGATGGCCGGATTGGCGGGAGCCGCCGGATCCAAGGAGGCCGTCGTGGCCGCCCTGGGCCCTCTCTTCGTGCTCGTTCTCCTCGTGGGCCTGTTCTACCTAATTTACTTGCCCATTTGCATGGCCATCGTCGCCGTCTTCGACACGGTCCTCCCGGCCCTCAATCCGATCCTCATTTTCCGAATCATCTTTCGGATCGGAGGACCGTACTTCATCGCGGTGACCCTGTGGCTGTGCCTTCTCGTGATCGGGGGAGTGGCGGGGGCCTTCCTGGGGAAGGTGCCCGTGGCCGGGGCTCTCGCGTTGGCCCCGTTGACGGTTTATCTCAACCTCGTCTCCGCCTACATTCTCGGCCGGGTCTGCTACGAGAACGAGGAGAAGATTGGCTGGCACTGACTGGCGAGCGAGGCGAACGTCGCCTCGCGGGAGTCAGTTCCGCCGTCGAGCCTTCAGGTACGCGGCGTATCCCTTGACGGCGGTGTAGGAGGCCTTGGGGGAATCGTCGCCCCGCAGAAGCCCGTAGCCGGGAAGCTGGGGCGAATCCCGCCATTCAAAGATAAACACCTTGTAGATCCAGGGCCTTTTGCTGGTACTCTTCAGGAGGGAGATGAGGTTCCCCGCCTGCCGATCCTCACCCACCTCCGTCGTCCGCCATCCCGTCTCGGTCAGCCAAAAAGGCTTGGAAAGCATGCGGTGCTTCTTTAGAATCTCCTTCACCGTTGGGCCTTCAAAGAACTTCTTGCGCCCGTCGAGTTCTCTCAGGACGTCCTTGGGCTTGTCCTTGTACACGTGGTGGGAAACCACGTCGATGTGTCCCCCCGCCTCCGCGCAGATCCGATCCAGCCACTTGTCCCAATCGGAGCCCGACAGGTGGGCCAGGTCCGGCCCCACGATGCGGCAGTCGGGATTGGCGGCCTTGGCGGCGTTGGCGCCGGGGATGAGGATCTCCCGGATGAACTGCTCCACGGTGCCGTGGAAGAAGGTGTCGGAATTGGGTTCGTTCCAGAGGCTCCAGTGGCGGATGCGCCCCCGGTATCGCCCGACGATCGTCTCTACGAAGGTTTTCCATTCCTGCGTGTCCCGCGGCGGGGAGTAACGGTCGGGACCCGCGCTGGCCCATTTCGGGGTGTACCCGAGGATGGCAAGCACGTTGACGCCGTTGCGCTCGGCGTCCGAGACGACGCGGTCCAGCAAGGTCCAGCGGTATTGGCCGGGCTTGGGTTCCACCACATCCCAGGTGAAGTCCACCCGCACCCAGTGGATCCCCGCCTCCCGCATGCGCTCGAAATCCTGGGTGGAAGGGATATGCCCGTTGACGCCCACGTAGGAGGTCCGCCCCTCGATGTCCGAGAGGGCCATGGAGGGCACGGCCAGGAGGGAGAAGGCTCCGACGAAAAGCAGGGAAAGGAGGGGAGAGCGGTTCCTCATGGGGCTACTCCTTGCCTACCTGGATCACGATCTTGCCCCGGCCGTGGGAAGTTTCCATCCGGGCGTGCGCACTCCCGATCCGCTGAGGATCCAAAGGAATGACCTCCTCCACCGAAGGTTCGAGGAATCCCCGCTCAAATAGCCGGGCCAGGGCATCCAGGGCTTCCCTGTGGCGCTCCATGAAGTGAAGGTGGATTTCGGCGTTCCGCATGAAGCCGGGCCGGAGAGAGTCCAGAGATAGCCCGGCCAGGTTCTCGGGTACGATGCTCACCAGACGGCCCCCCGGCATGAGGGCTTCCAGGCTCCGGGTCATGACCTCCCCGCCCACCGTGTCCAAGACGATGCTGGCGCCCTCGCCGGCGGTGGCCTCGAGGACCTCCTGGACGAAGTCTTGTGATTTGTAATCGATGACGAGATCGGCCCCCAGGTCTTCCACGTAGGCGGCGTTGGACTTCCCGCACGTGGCCAGAACCTCGCAGCCCGCCCAGGAGGCGAGTTGAACCGCCAAGGACCCGACGCCTCCGGCCGCTCCGTGGACGAGCACCACGTCTCCAGGACCGGCGCCGGCCCGGTCGAAGAGGGCCTGCCAGGCCGTCATGCCCGCCACGGGTATGGAGGCGGCTTCCACATGGCTCAGTCCGACGGGCTTGAAGGCGGCCACCGATTCATCCACGATCACGTATTCGGCGTAAGCTCCGGGATCGAGCAGTTCGCCCGCAAAGAACACCTCGTCCCCGGGACCGAAATCTCGGACGCCCGGGCCTACCGCCTCGACGGTCCCCGAAACGTCGTAACCGAGAATCAGAGGAAAAGTGAAGGGGAGCGGGATCGCTCCCGCCCGGATCTTTGCGTCCACCGGGTTGAGACCGCAGGCCGCCACCCGGATCAGGAGTTGTGTGCCGAAGGGATCGCGCTTGGGTACATCGGCGAGGGAGAGGGTATCGGGGCCGCCAAACCTCTGGATTGTGATGGCTTTCATGGGGGGCCTCCTTTGACAAGCCGGCCAAGTGTACCGAAAAAGGGCGTTGTATGGAAAGAGATCGCTCAGGCGCCGGGTTCAACGGGCGTCCCGAGGGGTCCAGCAGGATGAACCCAGGGGACACACGCCGCGGCGCGGGAGAGGGGCCAGCGTTCCCGTATGTGGTATGTCAGGTGACAGCCACCACTAAATAGTGGGTAGCTTTCGGTCGCTCGGAGGCGGTCCCCGTAGCCTCGGGTCACGGCGAAGCTGTGAAAGTGCTGTGAATGAGCTGTGGAAAAGTCCCGCGCGAGCGACCGGCGATCACGTTCCGATCAGGATAGACCGGCCCCGCATTTGGGGCAGAAGCGCGCCTGGGCATCCTCCACCGGGGCGCCGCACTTACCGCAGAACCGGTCCGAGGAGGGCTGAACGTCCTTTCCGTTCTCCCCCAGGCCCTCCTTCATCTCGTTCTTGAAGCCGCGGATCGTCTTGCCGAGGGCGGACCCCAGCTGGGGAAGCTTCGTGGCCCCGAAAATGAGGACGAGGATCAGAAGAATGACAATGAGTTCGGTGGGACCCAGCGTTCCGAAAAGACCCAGGGCCAACGTCGGATTCATGGCTTCTCCTCACTCCTCGACGATCAGGCGGCGTCGGATCAGCTTCCCCACTTTCACAACATAGCACCCTTTTTGTGTGGCGTCGAAGTTGGCTTTTGGGTCGGTCACCTTTTCTCCGTCCACCGTGACTCCCCCCTGAACCATCAAGCGGCGGGCCTCGCTCGCAGAAGAGACGATCCCCAGGTCGGCCAGAAGCCGGGCAAAGGGAACAGGTTGGGGAGAAGGAGGGACCCTGACCTCCTGAAGGGTCTCCGGTGCTTCCCGCCTGGAAAAGACCCGCGTGAAGTGCTCCGCCGCCAAGGCGGCGGCCTTGGGGCCGTGGTAGTACCCCACCAGGGTGGACGCCAGGTCCCGCTTCGCCTGCATGGGGTGAAGGTCTCCCGCGGCGACCTGCTTCTTCAGGCCCTCCACCTCCTGGGGAGCCATGTCGGTGCACAGGAGGTAGTAGCGCCACATCATCTCGTCCGAGATGCTCATGACCTTGCCGTAAATGTTCTCGGGGCTTTCGTTGATGCCGATGTAGTTGCCGAGCGACTTGGACATCTTCTCCACGCCGTCGGTGCCCTCCAGGAGGGGCAGGGTGAGGACCACCTGTTCTTCCTGGCCGTACTCCCGCTGGATGTCGCGCCCCACCAGCAGGTTGAAGAGCTGGTCCGTGCCCCCGAGCTCCACGTCGGCCTTGAGGGCGACGGAGTCGTAGGCCTGGGCGAGCGGGTAGAGCAGCTCGTGGATGTGAATGGGCTGCTCGGTCTTGAACCGCTTTTTAAAGTCGTCCCGCTCCAGCATCCGCGCCACCGTGTACCGGCCGGCCAGGCGGATGAAACCCTCCGCGCCCAGTTGCGAGAGCCACTCGGAGTTGAATCGGATGGAGGTCTGTTCCCGGTCCAGGATCTTGAACACCTGCCTCCGGTAGGTCTGCGCGTTGGACTCGACTTCCTCGCGCGTGAGCTGGGGCCGGGTGGCCTTCTTGCCCGTAGGGTCGCCGATCATGCCGGTGAAGTCCCCAATGACGAAGACCACCGTATGGCCGAGGTCCTGGAAGTGCTTCATCTTGCGGATGACGACGGTGTGGCCCAGGTGAAGGTCGGGGGCCGATGGGTCGAACCCGGCCTTTACAACCAGGGGTTGTCCGGTTTTCTCGGATCGCTCGAGCTTCTTGCGAAGAAGGGACGGGTCCACGAGGTCCACGGCGCCCTTGGAAAGGTAGGCGAGGGCCTGGTCCACGGTCATGCTCATCGGCCGCTCCCGGTGTCCACCAGATCTCTGAGGAGGGTTCGGTATTCGTCCGCGGCGAGGAGAAGTCTCACGGTCCGGCCTTCCACGAGGCACTTGTCCTCGCAAATCAAGCGGAGAGCCGCGGGATACAGCCGGTGCTCGTAGGCAAGGATGCGGTTCGACAGAGACGCCTCATCGTCGCCGGGCAGGATCGGGACCACGGCCTGGAGGAGGATGGGACCGTGATCCACCTTCTCGTCCACCAAATGAACGGTGCAGCCCGAGAACCGAACCCCGTGGTCGAGGGCGGCCTTCTGGACGTGCAGGCCGGGAAAGGCCGGCAACAGCGCGGGGTGGATGTTCAGGATCCGGTTCCGAAAGGCGTGGATCAGAACGGGGGAGAGCACGCGCATGTATCCGGCCAGACAGACCAGATCCACCTGGTGCTCCAGGAGCCTCATGAGGATCGCGCCGTCGTGCTCCTCTCGGCTGGGGTAGTCCTTGTGGGAAAGGACCGCCGTGGGGATGCCCCTCGCGGCCGCGACGGCAAGCCCGCGGGCCTCCGCGAGATTGGACACCACCAGGACACAACGGGCGGGAAAGTCTCCTCCGTCCATCGCGTCCAGAAGAGCGACCATGTTGGATCCCCTGCCTGAAATGAGAATCGCGACGTTCTTCAAAGGCACCTCCCCGGCAAGTCGCCCACTCCGGTGGGCGAGTATACCATGCCGGGGGCCCGGCACCACTCGCGTTTCGCACCTCCGAGACGGCAGGGGATCGGGCGAGTTGCGAAGCCGGGCCCCCGAGGGGCATCGGGCTCCTGGGAGGTCCGGCGCCGGGCGCGCCACAGGAGGCCTTAGTCCGAGATGAGGCTGAAGAGGAGGCTGAGAAGCCCGGCGACCAGAGCCGAGGCGGGCAGAGTGAGGAGCCAGGCCCCGACGATCTGCTTGACCACGTTCCAGCGGACCCCTTTAAGGGACTGGCACGAGCCGACGCCCATGATGGAGGAGGAGATCACGTGGGTCGTGGAAACCGGGGCTCCGAGGCCCGAGGCGAGGAAGATGACTGCCGCGCCGGAGGTCTCCGCGGCGAACCCGTGGATGGGCTGAAGGGTCATGACCTTGCGCCCCACCGTCTTGATGATGCGCCAGCCGCCCGCGGCCGTGCCGAGCGCCATGGCGGCCCCGCAAGCCAGAACCACCCACATGGGAACGTGGAAATCGGGTAGGAGGCCCCCGCTGGCCAGGGCCATCGTGATGATGCCCATGGTCTTTTGCGCGTCGTTGGAGCCGTGGGAGAGCGCCATGGACGAGGCCGAAACCACCTGGAAGACCTTGAAATAACGGTTGAGCCGCCCCGGCTGGGCCCTCCGGAAGGCCCAGAGGAGGCTGGTCATGAAGAGGGTTCCCACGACAAACCCGAGCAGGGGGGAGAGGAGAAGCGCCAGACCCACCAGTTTGAGGCCCGAGAGATGAAAGACCGAGAAGCCGTTCTGGGCCACGACGGCCCCGATGATTCCCCCGATGAGGGCGTGGGACGAGGAGGAGGGGAGCCCCTTCCACCACGTGTACAGGTTCCACCCGATGGCGCCGAGCAGGCCGGCGAGGACCGCCGAGGTCGTCACCGCGTGGGGATCTACGATCCCTTTTCCGATGGTCGTGGCGACGGACTTGCTGAGGAGAGCCCCGAGAAAGTTCAGCCCCGCCGCCAGGAGGATGGCGCGGGGAATGGAGAGGGCCCCCGTCAAGACGGTCGTAGCGATGGCGTTTGCGGTGTCGTGGAACCCGTTGATGTAATCGAAGATCAGTGCGGCGACGACCACCACGCCGACCAGCCAGAGCGAGCTAGCCATTTTTCACGACGATGGTTTCGATGATGTTGGCGATGTCCTCGCACCGGTCCATGGTCGATTCCAGACGGCCGTAGATTTCCTTGAGCTTGATGAGTTCGATGGGGTCCATGCCGTCCTCGAAGAGCCGGCTGATGGCCTTCCGGCTGATATCGTCCCCCAGGTTCTCCAGGCGCTTGATCTCCTTGCAGAAGGACCAGAGGTGGTCCAGCCGCCGGAGGTTGTGAACGGCCTCGGCGATCTGCTCCGATGCCTTCAGGATGAGTTCCCCGAACTGCTTCATTTCCGGGGTGATCTCCTTGATCTTGAAGAGCTGGAGCCGGATGGCGATGGCCTCGGTGTAATCGAGAATGTCGTCGAGGCCCGAAGTGAGGGCGTGGATGTCTTCCCGGTCGATGGGGGTCACAAAGGAGCGGTTCAGGGCCTCGATGATGCGGTGGGTCTGATGGTCTCCCTCCAGTTCCACCGCCTTGATGGCCCGGGTCTTGGTCTCGACGTCCGTGTAGTCCTCGAGGAGGTCGTGGAATTGGCGCGCGCCTTTGAGGACGACCTTGGCGGACTCGTCGAACATGTCGAAGAAGCGCTCTTCGCGGGGCACGAGGCTGAATCGCATGGTTCCCCTTCCCAAACTGTGCGGCGTGACCGGGAGACGGCCCCCGACCGGTAAGTAAGGCCGAATTTTACCAGAACGACACCCGGCCGTCAAACCCTCGAAACATCGGCTCCGAGGGCCGCCTGAAGGGCCTTGAGGTCCCCTTCCGAGGCCTGAACCGTCACCTGGACGCCCTCGGGACGGTACGTGGTGCGGAGGATCCGGGCGCTCGCGAGGGCGGCCTGGGCGCCCGGCCAGGCCTCGTGGGGAATCAGGAGAACCGCCCCCCCGAGGATCTCCGTGAAGGCGCGGGCCATCCGGGCCTTCAGTTCTTCCAACCCCTCGCCGGTGAGGGCCGAAACGGGGATGGAGTCGGGGAAAAGGGAAGCCGCCCGCTCGAGAACGGGGCGGGGGGCGCGGTCGGTCTTGTTGAACAGCGTGAGGGTGGGAATCTCCCCGAGGTTCAAGTCGGCCAGGACGGAGAGGGCCGTGCGCGCCTGCTCCTCGAAGCTGGGGTGGCTCACGTCCACAACGTGGAGGAGCAGATCCGCCTGAGCGGCCTGCTCGAGGGTCGAACGGAAGGAGGCCACGAGATGGTGGGGCAGCTTCCGAACGAGCCCCACCGTGTCGGACAGCAGAATCTCCTGGGTGAACCCTTCCAGGTGCAGGCTCCGATACGTGGTATCCAGGGTGGAGAAGAGGCGGTTCTCCACGACCACGTCCGCGGAAGCGAGCCGGTTCATGAGCGAGGACTTGCCAACGTTGGTGTATCCGACGAGGGCCGCTTCCAGGGAGCGCCGGCGCCGCCGTCGCTGGGTTCGGCGGTGGGAGGCGATGCGCTCCAGCTCGCCCTTGAGGTGGCGGATGCGGGTTCGTATGACCCGCCGGTCCGTTTCGAGCTGGGTCTCCCCGACGCCCCGAGTCCCGATGCCGCCGGCCTGCCGGGACAGGTGGGTCCACGCGCGGGTGAGCCGGGGCAGGAGATAGGTGTACTGGGCCAGCTCCACCTGGGTCATGGCCTCCCGGGTGCGCGCCCGCCGGGCGAAGATGTCCAGGATCACCCCCGTCCTGTCCGTGATCCGGGTCCCCAAAGCCTTCTCCAGATTCCTGGCCTGAGCCGGCGTCAGGTCGTCATCGAAGACGACGAGATCCAAAGCGTCTTCCTTGCACCGCTGGGCGAGTTCCTCCACCTTCCCCTTGCCGATGCAGGTGGCCGGGTCGAGGCGATCGCGATCCTGGGCGACCCGAAGAACGACCGTTCCGCCCGCCGTGTCCACGAGGGCCGCGAGTTCATCGAGGTGCTCTTCCACCCGGTTCAGGGGAACGGACGGAAGCGCCACCCCCACCAGGACCACGCGCTCTCGGGCCATTGCCTCGCCGCCTCCCGCTCCACCTTAGCACAGGGAGCGCCTGGCCGCCGCGCCCTTGTACCCCAAGGCGGCGCGTGGTAAGTTCCCCGTATGAGATACCGACGGATGGCTTCGGTGGTCGTGGCGGTCGCGGCGTCTTTTGCCTGGATCGCGGCCCTTACCGCGGACGCGGCGCGGGACGCCCGGCGGGCGCGCCTCATCACGCTGGAAATTCTCCTGGCGGAAAAGCGCGCCTTGGTGACCCAGTCATGGGCCCGGCTGGCCGAGATCGAGACGCAGATCCAGGAGTGGACGACGGCCGATTCACAGGTCCTCCAGAACCCCGATTCTCGGGGCGCCGATCAGGCCCAGGCGCTTCTGAAGAATGCCGAAAAGCGGGAGATGGCCGAGAGAGAGCGGTACCTGGTCCTGCGGCAGATCGCGGGATGGTACAACGAGATGGCCCTGATGAGGCAGGAAGCCGAGCGCACACGCGCCGAGCTTCAGGAGGACCTGCAGGTCCTGGACGGCCGCTGGGCCCTTTCCATGCTCCCCATGGGGATCAAGGGAGACGTGATCCTCACACAGAACGGGACCCTGGTCACGGGCGACTACCGCTTCGAGAACGGGCAGGCGGGAAGCGTGCAGGGGACCTTTGTGAACAACATCCTCGTCCTCGAGCGAATCGACGCCCGGTACGGTCGGATGGGCCGCCTCGAAGGGACGCTCTCTCGGGATCGCCAATCGGTGAAGGGATCGTGGTACAGTTACGACGTTACCTCCGGGCAGCCGCTGACGGGAGCGTTCGCCCTGGAACGACCCGGGGAGGAAGGGGGGTCATGAAGATCGTCAAGAAGGCGCTGGACAACAGCGTCATCATTCTGGACATCACGGGGGAGATCAGCCTGGGGGAATCGGCCGAGCACCTGAGCGACGAACTGGCGCGCCTGCTCGCCGAACCCTCCGTGGAGTGCGTGGTCCTCAACATGGAGAACATCAACTACATGGACTCCACCGGGCTGGGGGAGCTGGTGGGGTATCTCACGCGTTTCGCGGACACGGGCAAGCGCCTCAAACTCGTGAGGCCCAGCCAGACGATCGTCAAACTGCTTGAACTCACGCGCCTGAACGAGGTTTTCAAGGCCTACGCCTCCGAAGAGCAGGCCCTGGAAGAAGCGTTGAGCTGACCGTCGTGCCGGGGGCCTGAGATGGCGCTCTACGATCCTTCCCTCCGTGAACTCACGGTAAAAATCGTCTATTGCGGTCCGGGACTCAGCGGCAAGACCTCCAACCTGAACTACCTCTACGAAAACCTGGAGGAGGGGAGCCGCGGGCGGCTCATCAGCGTCCCCAGCGAAGCGGACCGCACTCTGTTCTTCGATTTCCTCCCGCTGGAAATCGGGAAGGTGAAGGAGGTGCGCGTCCGGCTCCAGCTCTATACCGTTCCGGGGCAGGTCTTCTACGAAGAGACGCGCAGGAAGGTCATCCGCGGCGCCGACGGCATCGTCTTCGTGGCCGACAGCCAGCGGAGCATGGCCGAGGCCAATCTCCAGTCCAGGCGTCAATTGGAAGAACACCTCGCCTCGCACGGCCTGGACCCCGCCGAAGTGCCCTGCGTCCTCCAGTACAACAAGCGCGATCTCAAGGACCTCCTCTCGCTGGAGGAAATGGACCGAGACCTGAACCCGGACAACCGGCCGTTTTTCGAGGCCGTCGCGAAGGAGGGCGTGGGCGTCGAGGACACCTTCAAAGCGGTGTGCGCGCTCGTGCTCAGGCGGCTGTTCTCCCGCCCCATGGAGTCCTACATCCAGCAGGTCCTTCCGGCGGCGGACATGCTGTTCCCCGACAGCCCCGAGCTGCTTGCCGAAGCGGACGCGACGGATCCCCTGGCGCTCGCGCTTCCTCCTGCGGAGAGGCGGGAGGATTCGGCCGAGATCCTCTTCGTGGACGAGAAAGGTGAGGCCTCCCCGCTCGTGGACGGGGGCTGGGGGGATCTGCCTCCCGCCGGCGAAGCGGTCGAACTGGAGGAGGTCCTGGAGCCGCCGGGTTTCGAGGCTCCGCCCGCTCTCGGAAAGAACGAGCCAGAAAAGGCCCCAGGCGTTCCTTCCGGCGTCCGTTTGGTGGTCGGGGAGCCTCTCACGCTTGCTGTGGAAATCGGTGGGGAGGCGTACCTCCTGCGGCTGGTCCTGGAGCCCCTCAGGCGTCCCGGTCCGTGAGGAAAAACGGGTCCCGCTGCTGAAAGGCGTAGCGCCGCAGGTTCGCCCCGGACAAGTCCCCCCGGTCGTAGGCCTCGTACAGGGCGGCCCCCACCGAGTAGCCCACCTGCCTGGATACGGCGAAGACCGTCTCCAAATCCGATTTCAGGATCGGTTCGATTTCCTCCCGAGACCAGCGCCCCGATCGCTTCCGGATTTCCCAGAATCGCAGGGCGGATTCGTAGGCCGCCTCCTGGCCTGCGAGCTTCTTCTTCTGCTTGCCGCTCGCGGCGGCCCGGATCTTGGCAAGGCGGTCGCGCATCTCGTCCCAGGAAGGGGTGTGGCGGTTGGGATTGATGAGGCGCGAGGCCAGGAATCCGCACGCGAAATAGTGGACCCGGTCCAGGAAGTCGCGAAGCGATTGCCCCGTGGCCAGTTCACACCGCATGAGGTAGTGCATCGCCTCTTCCACGGTGCGGTTCAGGTCCATCATGGGGACGTAGATGGTCTGCCCCTTCGGGGTATAGATGGAGTACCCCTCCCGGACCAGCCGAGCGAAGTACAGTCCGGGCGGCCTTCTGAAGTATGAATCATTCAAGAACTCAAGGGACTTGAACGTGAATACCTGATAATCATCATCGGGTTTGTTGCGCAAACCGAAGAGGTCGTGGAGGGCTCGGATGTATCTTTGAACCGTATCCGCAAGTTCGACCTCGCCGTCCGGGTCCACCCCCGCGCTGCAAAAGCCGTACAACGCGAGAAGCGCCTCCCCCCCATGCTCCAGCCAGGTGAGATACGTCTGCATTTTGACCGTGGGAGGAGTGTTGTTGAAAAGAAACCGGTCCCGGCCGAGGGAGAACCAGCCGGTGGGTTCCTGGTTGCGCTTCAGCCTCCGCATGTAAATGGACTCGCTGTTTTGGAGGAGCACGAGAGGCGCGATGCCCAGGGCGGCCAGGGCGCGGGGGAGGTGGGGGGAGGCCAGGTGCAGATCGCCCACGAGCACGAGCAGAGGCTGATCGGGGTAGCGTGCGCAAAGGTGGCGGATCCGGTAGGCCATGAACCGGTCCCGCTCCGAAAGGGAACCGTCCTTGTTGAGCCCGTGGATGGCCAGGCGGTGCTTCCGGGCGTGCTCGAAGATCGGGCGGTAGTGATGAAAATTGAAGCCCCAATTCTCGAAGTACCGGATGCTCTCTAGAAAGTCCGTTTCTTCGAGGGCCCCTCTCGTGAAGCGCAGGAGCGGGACGTCCTGATGGGCATGGGCCATTTCCAGGGCGAGGATGGGGCGCGTCTTGCGGAGGGAGAGGTCTTCCAGAAGATGCACGTAGCTCTTCTGCGCGTGCTCCAGCGTGTGGAAATCTCCCACGAGGGTTACCCAACGGCGTCCGGCCTGGGAGACGAATTCCTGCCGCTCGATGGGCGTAGCCCGGGCGGTCTTCAGCTCTCGTTTGTAATGGGCGTAGTAGTCCTGGATCTCATCGTCTTCCGGGCCAATCACCTCCCGGATGCGGCGCTTGATGGAGGTGAGAAGGTACCGGGTGAATCGATACCCCGAGGTCTGATAACGCATAAAACCCCTCCCCGGGTTGTTCATGAAGTGTACCACACCCCTTCTTCCTGCTCCAGGGAGGAAGAGTTGACAGGGCCTTGAGTGAAGTGGTACCTTTATGACTTAAATGTGGAGTCATTTACTCCACAAAGGAGGCGGGCACCATGCAGTTGAGCAAGGGCTTCGATTACGCCGTACGGAGCCTCGTTCACCTGGGCCGGCTTCCCGAGGGAGCCTCGGCCGAACTACGAGCCATCTCCCTGAGCCAGAAGGTGCCCCTCTCGTACCTGGCCAAGGTCATGCGCAATCTGGTTCGGGCCGGCCTGGTCTCCTCCACACTCGGCCGAGAAGGAGGGTACCGTCTTCGGCTTCCTCCAAACGAAATCACGCTGATGATGGTGTACGAGGCCATGGAAGGCCGGATGCGCCTTGTGGCGTGCATGGACGGGGCCAAGGATTGCGCCTTCTTGACGAAGTGCGCCCAGGCCGCCGTATGGACGCGTCTTCGAAAGGCCGTGGAGGACATTTTCGTCGAGACGACCCTCCGCGACCTCGTCACCGATTCCCCCCATTCGAACGGATCCGATCCCGTATCTCCAGAGGAGGGGCGATATGCCCGAGCTGGCGCTTGAGGTGCGCGACCTGCGCGCCGCGGTCGAAGACAAGGAGATTCTGAAGGGGCTCAACCTGGCCATCCCCAAGGGGGAGGTCCACGTCATCATGGGGCCCAACGGAAGCGGAAAGAGCACCCTGGCCCACACGCTCATGGGCCATCCCCGGTACACCGTTCTGGGCGGCGAGGTGTATCTCTTCGGGGATTCACTCCTGACCATGAAGGTCCACGAGCGGTCCAGGAACGGCCTTTTCCTGGCTTACCAGCATCCCGTGGAGGTCCCGGGGGTCACCTTCGCCCACTTCCTCTGGAACGCCCACCAGGCCAGACAGCAGGATGTCGGAAACAACGGCGGCCCGCCGAAGAAGGATCCGAAGGCCGTGGTGGCCTTCCGGAAGAGGATGACGGCTTCCTTGGAGGGGCTGAAGATGTCCCCCGAGTTCGCCCAGCGCCATCTGAACGTGGGGGCCTCGGGAGGGGAGAAGAAACGCCTGGAGATTTCCCAAATGCAGCTCCTGAACCCGCGGATGGTCATCATGGACGAGATCGATTCGGGCCTGGACATCGACTCCACGAAAGTGGTCGCCCAGGCCATCAATGGAATGAAGGGGCCGGAGTTTTCAGCCCTCATCATCACCCACTATCCCCGGATTCTGGACTACCTGAATCCGGACCGCGTCCACGTGATGGCCGGCGGCCGGGTTCTGTGTTCCAGGGGCATCGAACTCGCCCGGGAACTGGAGCAGAAGGGATACGACTGGATCCTCAAGGAGTACAACGCCAACTGAGTTCCCTCTCAAGGAGGGTCCGATGAACGAAAGAGCACAGAGCGCGCTGGATCTGGACCAGGGGCGCTTCGATTTCCGGGACCCGGAGGTGGCGGTCTACCGGTCCGCCAAGGGCCTGACGCGGGAGACGGTCCTCGACATCTCCCGGCACAAGAACGAGCCCAAGTGGATGACCGACATCCGCCTCCACGCCTTCGACGTGTTTCTCAGGAAACCCATGCCCGCCTGGGGCGGTGACCTGTCGGACATGGATTTCGACGCGTACACCTACTACATCAAGCCAACCGACAAGCGGGAGGACGCCTGGGAGGACGTTCCGGAAAACATCCGGAAGACCTTCGACCGGCTCGGGATTCCCGAAGCGGAAAAGAAGTTCCTGGCCGGCGTGGGCGCGCAATACGAGTCCGAGATGGTCTACCACTCGATCCAGGAGGATTTGGCCAAGAAGGGCGTGATCTTCCTGGATACGGAGTCGGGCCTTCGCGAGCACCCGGAGCTTTTCCGACAGTACTTCGCGACCCTGGTTCCCCCGGAGGATAACAAGTTCGCGGCGCTCAACACGGCCTGCTGGTCCGGCGGGTCCTTTATCTACGTGCCCAAGGGCGTTCAACTCGACGTGCCTCTCCAGGCCTACTTTCGCATCAACTCCCAGAACATGGGCCAGTTCGAGAGGACCATCATCATCGCCGACGAAGGGGCCCGACTGCACTACATCGAGGGATGCACCGCCCCTCAGTACAGCTCCAAGTCGCTCCACACGGGGGTCATCGAGATCTTCGTGCACCGGAACGCGCAGATGCGCTACACCACGATTCAGAACTGGGCGCACAATATCTACAACCTGGTGACCCAGCGGTCCATCGCCCACGAGGGGGCCACCATGGAGTGGGTGGACGGGAACATGGGCTCCAAACTCACCATGAAGTATCCCTCCATCTACCTGGTCGGAGAGGGCGCCACCGGCAACATCCTCTCCGTGGCCTTCGCCGCCGACGGCCAGCACCAGGACGCGGGCGCCAAGATCATCCACAAGGCCCCCAACACCTCCTCGACGATCACCAGCAAATCCATCAGCCGGGGATCGGGGCGGACGAGCTACCGGGGCCTGCTCAAAGTCGCCAAGGGCGCCGTGGGTGTAAAGGCCAGCGTGAAATGCGACGCCCTCATGCTCAACGAGGAAAGCCGATCGGATACCTATCCGACCATGGAGATCGGCGAGGATAGGGTCACCATCGCCCACGAGGCCACGGTGGGCAAGATCAGCGACGACCAGATCTTCTATCTGATGTCCCGGGGTCTCTCCGAGTCCGATGCCATGGCCATGATCGTGCAGGGATTCATCGCCCCCTTCGCCAAGGAGCTCCCGATGGAGTACGCCATCGAACTCAACAGGCTGATCCAGCTCGAGATGGAAGGATCCGTCGGATGAGCGGCGCGCCCAAGAGAGGGGATTGGGCGGGCGGAACGGAGGCGCTGGCCAGGCTGGTCGGTTCCGCCGGAACCGCCGGGGGAATCTTGGACCGGCGGAACGAGCACGCCAGGGCTTTTGCCCAGGGGCTGCCGGCCTTCGGAAAGTACTCGCGCCTGCGCCTGGACTGGGCCTCCCTTCCTCAGAGGCCCGCGCGCTTCGAGCCCGCCTCCCTTCCCGTCGGGGGGGCACAGGAAGACCCGCGCGTTGCATCCCTGGCCGACGCCGTCCGTAAGCGGCCGGAGATCCTCGACGAGCTGGCCTCCCCGAGGGGCCCCTGGGACCACCTGCTGCTGGCGGGATGGCAGGAGGGAGCCTTGGTTCGTTTTCCCCGTATCGGGGGAGCGGCCGGGCCTGCTGTCCTGACCCTCGGAAACCCGGGGGGCCTGGTCCTGGAGCCTCTCCTCTTCGACGTGGAGGAGGGGGCGGAGGCGGGGTTGGTGGTCCACTGGAGACCGGATTCTGGGGAGCCGTCCTTCCGCCTGAGCCACCTCGCCGGCCGCGTCGGGCCGGGCGCCCGGCTGAAGGTTTTCCTTCTCCAAGAAGGCGGAAACGTTCACCACTATCTGTCGGGCTCCGTCCAGGTGGGGCGGAATGCCGAAGTGGAGTTCTTCTCCGCCTGGATGGGCGGCAAGTGGACCGTGGTCCGGCTCCAGAGCGACCTTTCCGAGGCCGGCGGCTCCTGGACCGAGAGCCACCTCTCCTTCGGCGCGGGCGTTTCGCATTTGGACCTGGACAGCCAGGTGCGGCTCGCCTCCCACCACGGACGGAGCGACGTGGCGGTCCGGGCCGTCGGGACCGAAGCCTCGCGCACGGTGTTCACGGGCAACATCCTCATGGAGAAGGAGGCCCACCATTCGGAGGCCGTCCTGTCGGACCACGTTCTTCTCCTCTCGCCCCAGGCCCACGCCGATTCCATTCCGGGACTCGAGATCAAGGCCCTGGAGGTGAAGGCCGCCCACGCGGCGAGCGTGGGGCAGGTGGACGAAGAGCAGATCTTTTACCTCCAGAGCCGCGGCCTGGATCCCGTGGCGGCCCGCCGAATTCTCGTGGTGGGCTTTCTGGAGAGTCTCTTTGAGCGCAGTCCCTATCCCTGGGCCCGGGAAGTGCTGGACGAGATCCTGGAGAGGAGGGTGGGCCTCGGATGATGGAAAAACCGGCCAATCCCAACGAGTTACTGGACGTGGATCCCCTCATGATGGACGTCCTCCTGGACCACTATCGCCATCCCCACAACTTCGGGACGGTGGAGGGGGCGACGGTCTCCCATTCGGAGGGGAACCCCTCGTGCGGGGACCAGATCGAAATGTCCCTGAAAATAGAGGGAGATATCGTTAAAGAAATCAAGTTCCACGGCAAGGGCTGCATCATCAGCCAGGCGGCCGCCTCCATCCTGACCGACATGGTGAAGGGTGAACCGGTGGAGCGCATCCGCGCCATGACCCGGGAAGAGATGCTGGAGAACATCGGGATTCCCATCGGTCCCATGCGCCTCAAGTGCGCCCTCCTGGCTTTAAAGGTCCTCAAGGTGGGCGTCTACGGGCACGCGGCGGGGAGCGAGGACGAGGACGATTGAGCGCCGCATCCAGGGCGCGCCTCAGAACCCGGACACGATTTCAGGGAGCGTTTCATGGCGGAGTGGGTGAAGGTCATGGAGTTGGAAGCAATCCCGCCGGAAGGGGGCTACGCCCTCGCGGGAGAGGAAGAAATCCTTTTGGTCCGCGACGGCCAGCAGGTCTTCGCGATCGGGTACCTCTGCAGCCATCAGGACATGGAACTGGAAGGGGGGGCCCGGGAAGGGGGCACCTGGGTGTGTCCGCACCACGGGGCCCGCTTCGACCTGCGGACGGGTGAGGCGGTGTCCATGCCCGCCGTGGATCCCGTCCCCGTTTTCCCCACTCGGGTAGAGGACGGTTGGGTGTACGTCCGCCTAGGAGGTAAGCCGTGAACACGGCCCAAGCCCTTCCCTCGGGAAACGCCTTGAACGTGAACGCCGTGCGGCGCGACTTTCCCATCCTGGAGCGGCGCATTCACGACCGGCCCCTGGTCTACTTCGACAACGCGGCCACCACCCAGCGTCCGCGCCAGGTCGTGGAAGCCATGTCGCGCTTTTTCTATGAGTCCAACGCCAACATCCACAGGGCGATCCACACCCTCGGCTACGAGTCCACCGTGGCCTACGAAGAGGCCCACAAGAAGGTGGCCCGCTTCATTCACGCCAAGTCCTGGCGGGAGATCGTCTTCGTGCGGAACGCCACCGAGGCCTTGAACCTGGTGGCCATGGCGTGGGGGCAGGGGACACTCCGGCCCGGGGACGAGGTGGTGGTCTCGCTGATGGAGCACCACAGCAACATCGTTCCCTGGCAGATGGTGCGGGACCGCCTGGGCGTCACACTGAAGTTCATCCCCGTCACGCCGGAAGGCGTCCTGGATCTGGAAGCCGCCCGCCGCCTCATCACGCCCAGAACGCGCCTCGTCGGCGTGGTTCACGCCAGCAACGTTCTGGGCGTCATCAACCCCGTGGACGAAATCCGATCCATGGCCCGGGAAGCGGGGGCCCTGTTTCTTCTGGACGGAGCCCAGTCCGTACCCCACATGCCCATTGATGTGCAGGCCCTGGACTGCGACTTCTTCGTGGCCTCGGGCCACAAGATGCTCGGACCTACGGGCATCGGCTTCTTGTATGCGCGGAAGGCGCTTCTTCACGACATGCCCCCGTTCCTGACAGGCGGGGATATGATCGCCACCGTGACGCCCGAAGGGTCCACCTGGAACGAACTTCCCTGGAAGTACGAGGCGGGTACCAGCGCCGTCGCCGAGGGCGTCGGCCTCGGTGCCGCCGTGGACTACCTCTCGGCTCTGGGCATGGATAAGGTTTACTCATATGAGAAAGATTTGGGAGACTATGCCTTGTCCCGCCTGCAGGAAATTGATGGCCTTCTCCTCTACGGCCACCGGCAGGGGAATCATCTGGCCGTCTTTTCCTTCAACCTTCCCGAGGCCCACCCGCACGACGCCGCCAATCTGCTGGACCGGTACGGCATCGCCGTCCGCTCCGGCCACCACTGCGCCCAGCCGCTCATGGCCTTCCTCGGCATGGACAATACCCTCCGCGCCTCTTTGTACCTGTACAACACCCGTGAGGAGGTGGACCGGCTCGTCGAGGCCATCGGTGAGATTCGTAAACTCTTCGGCCGGGTCGGCTAGGCACCTTGTTACCCTTGCCCACAACCCGCATCTCTTGTAGCCTGGAAAGGGGACGCGCGATGACGGTCGATCGGGTACTTCGTGGAATTGGCGGGTTTTTCGTGGTGCTTTCGGTGGTTCTGGGGTTTCTGGTCCACCCCGGATTTTATGCCTTCACGGCTTTCGTGGGACTCAACCTGCTCCAATCATCCTTTACAAACTGGTGCCCCATGGTGTGGGTTCTTCGGAAGGCGGGGCTGAATTGAGCGGAAAAGAGCTGCTTCTTTTTGGGATCCTTCTCGGCGGGTGGTTCTTGCTGAACCGTTACCTGTTGCCGAAAATGGGCGTAAGCACCTGAATGTCCACATCGTGTGGGGCCGGGTCCGGTCCCCAGGAGAGAACAAGGAGGTCCGCGGATGGCCGGAAACGTGATTGAAGTGGGGGATGCGAATTTTCAACAAGAGGTCCTGGATTCGGCCATGCCGGTCCTGGTGGATTTCTGGGCGCCCTGGTGCGGCCCTTGCCGAATGGTGGCTCCAGTGGTGGAGGAGCTCTCGCGTGAAATGTCGGATAAGGTGAAGTTCACCAAGCTCAACGTGGACGATAACCAGATGACCGCCGCACGGTACGGGATCATGGCCATCCCGTCCCTGCTGATCTTCAAAGGGGGACAGGTGGCGCAACAGCACGTGGGCGCACTGTCCAAGGCCGCACTGAAGGGGCTTCTGGAGAAGTCCGTCTGAGAAGGCGATTCTCTCACACAGGAAGGTGCTTGCGATGCCTATCTTCGAGTATCACTGCAAGCAATGCGGAATAACGTTCGAGAAGATCGTATTCAATCGTGAGGCACCGAAGCCTCCGTGCCCCAGCTGCGCGAACCCTGAACCCGAGAAGCTCATTTCCGCGCCGGGGTCCGTGGGCGTGGCCGCCTCCGGCGGAGTGCCCTGCGGATCTCCCGGAAAGGCTGCCGCTTGCGGGGCTGGGGGCTTCCGCTGAGCAGGGTGAAATCGGGCGCCGTGAGCGCCCTCCGGATGGCAGACGAAACGAGGGAATCCCTGGCGGATTCCCTCGTTGCTTTTTAGGGGCGCTCGGCTTGCCCGCGGAGGGCTCGCGCCCTATATAAGAGCCTAGAAGACCAAAGAGCGGGGCACACAAAGGAGGCGAGCCATGACCAGGACACCGATCCGCAAGGAGACGGGCGCACGGGAAGCCAGCCGCCATGGAATCTTGACCGTCCCGCGGTCCACGGACGAATGGCAGGAGTGGGCGGACCTCCAGGGCGCTCCGGATGTGATCGATGATGGGATCGAAGCCGTCGCCGGCGACGAGCCGCGCACCGGAGCCCTCCGAGAGGCCGAGCCGCGGGACGATGAGGCCAGCACGGGGAAGGGCTGAACCCGCTCCCGGGAGGGTCATTACGTCTGATAAGATATATTATGTTAAATATTGGCGCAGAGTGTAGGGCCGCTGGGAGCAACTGAGACATTCTTGCCACGGCGGGCCTCCGTCGAGTACCCTACACACTGCGTCCTTGGATGCGTACCGGCGCGCGGTTGCCCAGCAGGGACCGCCGGATCGTTCGTGCGGTTGCGGGAGCGAGGTGGAACCTTTGGATCGCCTGATGGTTGCGAGCGTCGACTTCCCCGCGGACGAGGCGGGTCGTGCCGAGCTGCTTTTTTGTATCGCCTGGGAATTCCTGCGTCTTCACGGAGCATCCGCAGAGCACGCCGGCTTGGTGCAGACCTTTTTGGAGCCACGTAGGCAGGGGGCGACCTCGGCCGCGGACGTCGTGGAGTGTGTCGAACTCGCCCCGGCGGACACGGGCCTTGGCCTGCGGCATCCTTCGGAGGATGCCTCGAGCGTCCTGCGCCTGGAGGAGTGCCGTTCCCAACCTATCCCCTAGCCCGCTTTCCTGCCCATTGGAATCCAGTCAAATTCGCCGGCGCCGTCTCCTCTCCTCCGCCCAGCTCCGCCCTGACTGCTTGCACCCGACCTCTCGGCCCTCGGCCCGGGCCTGGTATTGGGAGCGTACGCCGATCTTGTGAACAGGACGCCTTCGTCGTCCCTTGAACTTGAGGGGGGCGGGCAAAAGGACGGCCGCCGTGGCTAGGCTGGACCACGCTTTCGTGAATACCATTACATGCCAATGCACTACATGTACATATTTCATACACCACATGACCTTACAACTCCGACAGTGTGACCCTCCCCGGGGACCGATTCATCCAGGAGGATCCCCACTTCCAACGAGGCGAATGCAACCCTACACATGAATTGCTACGATAAAACGAGCTATGGAATCAGGAGAATCGTCACTTGAGGCCGCGTCTCGCGTCCGGTTGGGAGGGCGGAACGAAGACTGGATGTCACTCCTCCAAGCCGCTCGGGTTTCCACCCGTGGGCGTGGGGTGGCAAGAACGCGGGCCGGGCGCACCCAACCGGCCTTCCGGCCGACGACTTGAGGCCCTGAGGCGACCTCCGATCGCCCCCCACTCTTCCTTGAGAGCGAACGTAAAGAATCGCTCTAGAACAGTCTGCAATGTAATGTTATTGTGCGGTTGGGCGCCTGGAAACACTCAAGGACGGGCGGCCTCGGCCATCTGGAGGAGGAGGGCCACCAGGGCCCGGACGCCGCGTCGAAGGTCCGCGAGAGAAGACGGGATCAGGTGCCCTGGCGCGAGGGCCAGCCGGCGATCCGGATCGGACCAGACAGCGCCGGATTCGAGTTCCAGACAGCCGGGCCGTTCGGGGTCCGGCTCAAAGAGGGCGTTCAGCACGAACTCGCCGAGGGAAAGGGCGCCTACGGCGCCTCCTCCGGCGTGGAGGGACCGGATGAAATCGCCGACCTCGGGGGGCACGCGGGGGGGTTCGGGAGCCCCGAAATTCGAAAGGAGGTTCTTGACGGCGCCCTGACCGCCCGGAATCACGAGGGCGTCGAGAAGCGTTGGGGCCAGGTCTTTGAGGAAATACACCTTGCCGATCGCGAGGCGGGCGGATTCCTGGGCTAGCCTGCGGGATTGGCCCATGAGTTCATCCCCGGAGGTGTGGTCCACCACGTGCATCTGAGTCAGGTCAGCCACCACGGGAACGGCCTCATGACCCAAATCCTCTATGGCCTCGAAGACGAAGACGGTTTCGAACGGGTCGGTCCCGTCCAGGGCGCCGCACCCGGCGAGAAGGACGCCCACGCGGCGCTTCATGCGCCCTCCTCGAGGGCCTGGAGAGCCGCCGGAACCAGGGCGTCCACGGCCTCCTGCAAGGGGAGGTCGAGGCGGACGCCGGCGGCGTTGGGGTGGCCTCCCCCTCCCCAGCGGGAGACGAATCGATCGATGGGAAAGGCCCCTCGAGAGCGGCAGGACACCTTGGTGGACGAGGGGCCCAGCTCCTTGAAGTAGAAACCGGCGGAGACGCCGTCGATGAGGAGGGTGTAGTTCACGAGGTCGTCCGCGTCCTCGAAGGATGCGCCCGTCTCCCGAAGCATTTGTTGCGTGACCTGGATCCACGCCACGCGGCCCTTGGGCGAGACCCGTAGCGTGCTGAGAATCTCCCCGGTCAGGCGGAGGCGAAGGGCGCTCATCCGTTCATAGAGCTCCGTGTAGACGCGCTGCGGATCCACGCCGGCCTCCAGAAGCGCCGCCACGAGCCGATGGGTTCCGGGAGTCACGCCCGGGTACCGAAAGCCCCCCGTATCCGTGTGGATGGCCACGTACAGAGGCTCGGCCAGGTCGCGGGTCAGGGGTATCCCCAGGTCCTCCAGGATCCTGGCCGTGACCTCCCCCGTCGCGCAGGCGTTCGGATCGAGGAGGTAGCGAACCCCCTCCACGCGCTCCATCCGGTGATGATCCACGACGAGGATTCCGTCGCTCCCGCGAGCCAGGTTCAGCATGCCGCCCAATCGGTCGAAGGCGCCCATGTCGAGCACGACGGTGAGGGCCCCCGCAAAGTAGCGTTCCGGATCGCGCAGGTCCTTCAGGATCCGGATCTCCTTTGGGTGCCGAAGGAGAAAGTGGAGATTGGCAGGGAGGGGCGTCGGGTTGATGACGGCGACGTCGCACCCCAGGGACCAGAGTCCGCGGGCGAGAGCGAGCTCGCTTCCCACCCCGTCGCCGTCGGAGGAGATGTGGGTGGTCAGGACGAACTTCCGGTGGCTTCTGAGCAGGTCGACCTCGCCGGCGAAACGGTGCATGCGGGCTCCTCGGGTGACGCATCAGGATACCCGAGAGTTCCTTCCTTCACAAGGTGGACGGGCCATTCAGAGTCGGGATGAGAGGAGCCTGCTAACCGATGTGCCGGGTCAGGAGCGCCTGCAGTTCCGATAATTCGAGGGGCTTGAGCAGGTAATCGTCCACGTGGAAGACCTTGAGCGCCTCCACGCGGTACTTGGCGGCTGTGTAAATGCTCGTCATCACGGCCACCCGAATGTGGCGCGTCTCGGGGTCATCCTTGAGCCGCCGGGCCATTTCGCGGCCATCCATCTTGGGCATGAGCGCGTCCGTGATGACGAGGTCGGGCTTGAAGGACTTGGCCAGTTCGAGGCCCTCGAGTCCGTTTCGACCCATGATGACATTGTAGCCGAGCCGCTCCACGGCCATGACGGCCATGCGTCGGACCTCGGGGTCGTCTTCCACGACGAGTACCAGGGGGTGCAGGTCGTTTCCGGACCTGGGCTTCTGGACGGGCGTCGTCTCCTCGGAAAGGACGGCGAGACGGCGTTTCCACAGCTCCTGGGGGGCCCTGGACCAGAAGGCCTGCTTGTAGGGACGCGGCGCTTTGCAGAAGCACCGGAGGCAGTGGGGACAGATGAGGGAGCGGGAAGCCACCACGCACGAACACCAGGCGCTCTCCAGGGCGTTGAAGGGATTGCTGCACGTGGCGCAATTGACGGTGTAGTCGTCCAAGGGCCCTCTTTTCTTGCCCCGCCCGGGACCGATGGGTTTGAGCCTCGTTGCCGCTGATGCGAATCTACTTCACCGGCGCCTCCAGGGCAAGCCCCCAGCGCTTCACCCTCGCGGCCGGCGGATGGCGCGACCCGCCTCCCGGATGGCGGCCCACGCCGATTCGACGTGCCGGAGTTCGGTGCGGGTCTGCCCGACGCTCAGGCGGAGCGTGAGGGCGCCGCCCACCTTCGTGTGCGTCAGGTACAGACTCCCTTCCCCGTTGACTCGATCCAGGATGGCCTGGTTGGCCTCGTCCCCTCCGCGGTGGCGGAAGCAGACGAGGTTCAGGGGGGGCTCCACGACGAGCTCGAAATCCTCCGACTCCCGTACCCAGCCGGCGAAGCGGCGGGCCAGGTCCACGTGGTGGCGTACCAGGGTTCGCAGACCCTCCACACCGTAGTGGCGGATGACGAACCATAGCTTCAGCGCCCGAAATCTGCGCCCCAGGGGTACCTGCCAGTCCCGGTAATCGAGGACCGCCCCGGATTCCGTGGCCTGATTGCGGAGGTATTCGGGCAGGATCGACAGCGAGTGGATCAGAGCCGCCCGGTCGGCGACGAAGAAGCAGTCGCAGTCGAAGTTCGTGAAGAGCCATTTGTGGGGGTTGAAGCAGTAACTGTCGGCGTATTCGATCCCCTGGAGGTGGATCCGGAACTCGGGGCAGATGGCCGCCGATCCCGACATGGCCCCATCCACGTGGAGCCACAGGCCCTCCGATCGGCACACCTCGCCCACGGCGGCCAGGGGATCCATGGCGTTGGTGGAGGTGGTTCCCACCGTCGCCGTGACAAAGAAGGGCCGCAGGCCGGCCGCACGGTCCGCGCGTACGGCCTCCCGAAGGGCGCAGGGATCCAGCCTCAGCGCACCATCGGTGGGAAGAAGCCGGTGGTTCTCCCTTCCGATGCCCGCGATCCCGGCCGCCTTGTGCAGGGACGAGTGCGCCTCCGTTGACGCGTAGGCCGTCAGGCGGCCGTCGCACCCCGATCGATTGGAGGCGCCGCCGGTGGCCTTCTCCCTAGCCGCGACCATGGCGCAGAGGGCGGCGCTGGAGGCCGAGTCCTGAAGGACTCCCCCGCCCGCTCCGGTGGACCGGAACGTCTCGGGCAGGCCGGTCATCTCGGCCATCCAGTCCAAGACATGGGTTTCCAGTTCGGTGCAGGCAGGGCTCGTGGACCAGAGCATCCCCTGGACGCCCAATCCAGCCGATACCAGTTCTCCGAGGACGGAGGGCCCGGAGGTGTTGGCCGGGAAATAGGCGAAGAAGTTCGGCGACTGCCAGTGGGTGATCCCTGGAAGGATGATGGAGTCCAGGTCCGAGAGAACCGACTCGAAGTCCTCACCCAGTGAAGGAGGGTGGGCGGGGAGACGCCGCCGGATCTCGCCGGGGCTAACCTGGGACAGGACGGGGAGCGTCTCCACGCGGTCCCAGTAGTCCGCCACCCAATCCACGAGGGCATGGCCGTGCCTTCGAAACTCTTCCGCCGTCATGTGAAGATCTCTTGGCTCTTTCATCAGCGAACCTTCCCCGGAGAGGGCTCAACGGCGAACACCCACCAGGAGCCCGTCCCCTGTACCGATGCAGACGGTATCAAACCGCTGACGGCTTTCCTCATGGAGGCGGCGAACGGATTCCGCCTCCCCACCGGCCTCCATCAGCCGGCCGAAGAAGAAGGCGTTGTCGGCGATGAGGAGCCCGCCCGGCCGGATGTGCGCGGCCGCCCAGGCTCCATAGGCGGCGTAGTTCCCCTTGTCGGCATCCAGAAAGACGGCGTCGAAGGGCCCGTGGCTCTCCAGCTTGGGCAGGACGCTCAGGGCCTCCCCCTGAAGGACCGTGACCCGGTCCGAGAGGCCGGCGGCCTCGAGGTTCGCCCGGGCGGCCCGCGCGTGGCGGCCGGACACCTCCACAGACCATAGGCGGCCGCCGGGTGGGAGCGCTCTGGCCATCCATATGGCGGAGTAGCCGGCCAGGGTGCCCACCTCCACGACCTTGGAGGCGCCCACGAGCCTCAGGAGGAGATGAATCAGCCGCCCCTCCGACGGGGCCACATGGATGGAGGGGAGCCCTTCGCGCTCCGGAGTGGAGAAGGCCCTCTCCAGGGCCTCGTCGTGGGGGGCGTGCAAACTCGAGACGTAATTCAGGATCTCGTCCGTGAGGTACGAGACGCCCGCGCGGGACCGGTCGTCGGCCATTCCGCCGGTCCTCCGTCAGCGCCGCTCGGGCGGAGTCATCCGCTTGAGGGTCCACGCTCCGAGGCGGACGATGGTTCTCCTCGGAAGGGCACGCCCCAGCAGGGCCACGGCCTTGTTGTGGGCGCCCGTGACGATGGAGGCCTTCCGGCCCAGGGAGCGCAAGGCCGCCGCCACAACGCCTGGCGCCTTCATGGAATACCCTCCGCCCGCGGACCCGGACACGGACCCAAATTCCGTGCGAGTGGAGCCCGGATTCAACACCAGGACATCCACCTTCGAATCCTTCCACTCGTGGTGGAGGGCTTCGCCGAGCAGGAGATCGAAGCCCTTCGTAGCCCCGTACAGGGCCATGTAGGGCGTGGCCTGGAATCCGGCCAGGGAAGCCACCACGATCATGCCTCCCCTGCCCCTGGCCCGGAGCCGTCGGCCGAACCGGTGCGCCAGTTCGGTGACGGTCAGGCAGTTGAGCCGGATCATCTCTGTCAGGCGTTCGAGGTCCTGGTCCAGGAATCGCCCCATGGCGCCGAACCCCGCGTTGTTCACCAGAAGCCCCACGTCCAGGTCCTCGGTGGCCCGGTCCAGGGCCTCGGGCGCCCCAGGGGCCGCCAGGTCCAGGGGGAGGATCTTGACCTGAACGCCCGTGGAGTCGCGGAGGGTCCGCGCGAGGGATACCAGGCGATCCTCTCGCCGCGCCGTGAGGAAGAGGTTCATTCCCTGTTCGGCGAGCTGGAGCGCGAACTGCTCGCCCAGGCCAGCCGAAGCTCCCGTGACGACCGCCCAGGGTCCGTACTTATGAAGGTCCATGCCGCCTCCCGGATGGAGGCTCCATCGTATCGCAGTCCGTAAGTGAGCGCGAGAAGGGACGTGCCCGATCAGGCAGGAGGCGCCAACCCCCTGGCCACCTCCATGGCCGCCTGATACACGATTTCGATGGCCGCCCCCGTGCCCAGGCGTCCCGTATCCAAGGACAGGTGGTACTGGGTGAGGTCCAGCCACGGGAGACCGGCCGCCGCCCGGATGAAGCGCTCTCGATCCCGGTCGGACTGCAGAATGAGATCGCGCGCCTCGTCGGCGCTGGCGAGGTGGTAGATCTTCTGGATGCGACGGATGCGGTGGGCGAGGGGGGCGTGGAGAAAGACCGTCAGCAGTCCGGGCTGCCCTTTGAGAACTGCGAAGCCGGCTCTGCCGACGATCACAACCGGACCACGGGCGGCGGCCTCCCGCATGATCTCGCGTTCCGTATCAAAAAGGTTCATGTCGTCCAGGGTGACGGGCGGCGGGGCGTAAGGAGATTCGGGTGTCCCGAATGCATAGGCCATGCGGGTGCGCTCCCAAAACGTGAGGTGTCGCTCGTCGAAGCACTCGAGGGCCTCCGGGTCCCGCTTGAGCCGCCGCGCGGCTTCGAGGAGGATCTCCCGGTCCAGGTACCGGCAGCCCAGGCGCATAGCCAACCTTCGGCCGACGAAGCTCCCGCCAGCCCCCATCTGGCGGGCCAGGGTGACGACCAAATAGGAACGACCGGCCTCGCTCATGGTCCGCCTCCCGGCGCGTCTCCACCTTTCCTGCGCCCCCGGAATCTGAGAGGAATATAGTCCGCCACGCGCCGGATGACACGTCGGCCTTTCGATTCGCTCGAGGCGGATTTATACTGCGCCTCCGTCCCGCGGACGGGAATGAAGGAGGGCGCGATCCATGAAGGACCGAATCGTCGTGGTGACGGGCGCGAGCGCGGGCATCGGAGCGGCGTGCGCGAGGGCGTTCGCACGCGTGGGGGCGCGGGTCATCCTGACGGCCCGGCGCGAGGATCGCCTTCGAGACCTCGCCGCCGAGTTGCTCCGGGAGCACGGAACCCCCACCCTCGCCCTCGCTCTGGACGTGCGGGACAAAGTCCGGGTGCAGGCCGTACTGGGCGGCCTTCCCCCCGGGTGGTCGGAGGTGGACGTCCTGGTCAACAACGCCGGCCTGGGAAGGGGGCTTGACCGACTCCATGAGGGCTCCCCCGACGAGTGGGACGAGATGGTGGATACCAACCTCAAGGGGCTCTTGTACGTGACCCGCGCGATCCTCCCCGGAATGGTGGCGCGGGGAGGCGGACACGTCATCCAGATCGGATCCGTGGCCGGCCGGGAGGTATACCCGGGCGGGAACGTATACTGCGCCACGAAGTTCGCCGTAAAGGCCCTTTCGAGGGCCATGAAGGTGGACCTCCTCGGCACCCCCGTGCGGGTTTCCACGGTGGACCCCGGAATGGTGGAGACGGACTTCTCGACGGTCCGCTTTCGAGGAGATCGGGAGCGCGCCGCCAAGGTCTACCAGGGCCTCAAGCCGCTCACGCCGGAAGACATCGCCGAAATCGTCGTTTGGGTGGCCTCCAGGCCGCAACACGTGGACATCACGGAACTGGTCGTGATGCCCACGGCCCAGTCTTCGGCCATGCTGGTCCACCGAGAACCGTAAGCTTCCGCGGCACGAGAATAGGGCGATTTAGCGGCCTTTTTCGTACCCCTTCAGCGCCACGACGCCCGCCCGATAGTCGAAGTACACGTCGAAAAGGTCAAGGACGTTTCGGCCGAGAATGCCGGAGCACTCCACCCCGCAGTCCGGGCAGAGGTCCGCCGCGTGGACCGTGGGCAGGTTGATGCGCGTGGATCCAAGGTTGAGGGCCACGTTGTCCGCGATTCCCGAGAGAATGATGCTGAAATGGCCCCTGGACTGCTGCGTGCCGTACTTCGAGGTCTGGAGGGTCACGCCCAAGTCGTCCAGACGCCTCTCCTCCAGGTAGGTGGCGATCACGTTGTTGGCCAGGAGGAGATACCGCATGGGCTTGTTCTGGATGCGCGTCTCAACGTACGGCTTCCCGTCCAGCCAGAGGGCGTTGAGGCGCGTCGCGCCGGCCCCCAGCACCTGGTCCGGCGGCGTGCCCGATTCCAGGAGTTCGAGTTTTCCGTGGCGGCGGTCGTAGTGGATCCCATACCCGCGGAAGAGCCAGAGGGGCAGAATCCCCCCTGTTTCCTTCCAGAACTCCGTCTTCTCGTCGATCATCAAGGCCGGAACGTCCTTGAAGGTCACGGGGCCGACCTGGATTTCCTTGAGGAGGAACCACTTCGAGGACACCGGGTGTTCCAGACCGGTGCCCGAGTACTCCCCCGGGGCCACGGGCTGAAGGCCCAGCTTCTTGACCACCCGGCTGGAGAGAAGGACCGTATCCATTCCCGAATCGAGCACCATCGGCTCCGACCGCTCCCCGTTGAGCCGGGCGTCCACCACGACCCGCGGGTGTGAGGAGAGGGTCCCCGCCCTTCCGCCTTCCTTGGAACTCGTATCCTTGCTCCCGGCGCCGTATCCCTGCTGGCCGCTGCTCGTGGAGACGCTCCCCTCCGCGGCGGGCGCCAGGGGGCTCGCCCCTCCGCTTCCGCCCCATTCGAGGGTGTTCGCTTCCACGCGCTCGGTTTTCTCCTTCAAGGCGATCTTCAAGGGCGCGCTTCCTTGAACGCTCGTGCGACAGAGGTCTCCGCCCGCGGCGGCCCTAAGCTTGAGCCAGGCCTGGATCCTCTCCGACCCCTCGGGTGCGGCGGCCTGGCTCTTCTGAGCCAGCGCGGCGTTCCCCTCGGGGCCCAGGTCCAATCCGACCCCCAGATTCAAGAGGGCCGGGCCGGCGCTTCCAGCCTTGGAGAGGCCCTCGAGGAAGAGAAGCCGGGCTTCCTCCTCCCGCCCCGAGGCCAGCAGGCCCCGGACGGACTCGCGGCAGGCCGCCTCCCCCCACTGAGGGTCCGCCAGGACCGGCTTCCAGAGGTCCAGCGCCTCCTGGACCCTGCCGAAGCGCATGGAGCAAATCCCCGCCCGATAGCGCAGGCCCGCATCGAGGGCCGCGTTGGAGAGCGAGAGCTGGCGGGCCTCCAGGGTTCGATCGAGGCCCAGGAGGGCGTCCACCTTCCCCATCAGGAGTTCCGGATCGGCTGGGGAGGAGGCGAGAGCGGCATCGGCGCGGGCCAGCGCCTCCGCATACTGGGTCTTGGCGAGCAAGATTCGCACCTCATCCTGGGGACGACCCTGGGCGAATAACCCCCCGGCGAGGGCGAAGGCCGCGAGCGCGGAGAAACCTTGGCGGATGGTACGGCAGGCGGTCATGGTCGCCTCCTGGACTGTGTCGAGATGGGGCGGCTCGGAGATCCGTGTGCCGGCCTGTCCGGCAGATCCCGACTTCAGGTACTATAGCTTTTACGTCCCGTCGGCTCAACGGTCCCTCCAGGGTCCATGGCTGGGAGCGCGGCGAGGGCCGCACGTTGGAGGACACATGCGGGTGAGGGTGGGGATCATCTTCGGGGGGAAGAGCGGGGAACACGAGGTGTCCATCCAATCGGCAAAGAACATCTTCGAGGCCCTCGACCGGGAGAAGTACGAGCCGATTCTCCTGGGGGTGGACAAGAAGGGCGTCTGGCACCTTGGATCGGATGCCGCCTTCATCCTGAACGACACGAACCCGAGGCTCATCGCCTTGAACGCTCTCGCTCCCGCGGTGTTGCCCGTGGACACGGGGGAAGGAGGACTGGCGCTGGTCTCGCGAGAGAACGGGTCGGGGCTGGCCAAGGTGGAGGTTTTCTTTCCCATCATGCACGGCACCTTCGGCGAGGACGGTTCCCTCCAGGGACTCCTCCGCCTTCTGGACGCGCCCTTCGTCGGTGCCAGCGTACTGGGTTCGGCCGTCGGAATGGACAAGGATGTGATGAAACGGCTGCTTCGGGATGCGGGACTCCCGATCCCGCGGTTCGAAACCGTCCGGGCTCACGAGGCCACCCCCGAGCGGCGGGCCGCCATTCTGGAGAGCCTGGGACTTCCCGTCTTCGTGAAGCCCTGCAACCTCGGCTCTTCCGTCGGCATCTCCAAGGTGAAACGTGCCGAGGATCTGGGCAGGGCCATGGAGGAGGCCTTCGGGTTCGATTCCAAGGTCATCGTCGAGGAGGCCGTTTTGGGGCGCGAGATCGAGTGCGCCGTCCTCGGCAACGAGAAGCCCGAGGCCTCCGTTCTCGGAGAGATCGTCCCCACCCACGAGTTCTACTCGTACGAGGCCAAGTACATCGACGAGAACGGGGCCCGCCTCGTGATTCCCGCGAATGTGCCTCAATGGATGTCCGATCGCATCCGCGGGCTGGCCTTGGAGGCCTTCAAGGTCCTCGAGTGCGCGGGCATGGCCCGGGTGGACTTCTTTCTCCGGGAGGACGGGACCGCGCTCATCAACGAGATCAACACACTGCCCGGTTTCACGCGGATCAGCATGTACCCGAAGCTCTGGGAAGCCTCGGGCCTTCCCTATCCCCGCCTACTGGACCGCCTGATCCAGCTCGCCCTCGATCGCCACCGAAAGGAAGGCCTCCTGCGCCGCGATTCGGGGCTGGGCATGTAAACGGGACAGAAGGTGAGTAGGTGAGTAAGTGAGTAGGTGAGTAGGTGAGTAAGTGAGTAGGTGAGTAAGTAAGGAAGGTGGACGGCCTCCCTAGTCCCCTTCTCCCCTAGGTGGCCTGTCCGCTGGTGCCCCCCTGTCCCCTCCCCCCATCCAGCCCTTCCAGCGGAAGAAGACAAGAAGCGCCACGGCGGTGACCCCCATGAGGCCGAGGGCGAAGGGGTACCCGAACTTCCAGCCCAGCTCCGGCATGTTGAGGGGGGAGGCGGACCTGTCAAAATTCATTCCGTAAAGACCCGCTATGAAGGACAAGGGAATGAAGATCGTGGAGATGATGGTCAGCACCTTCATGATCTCGTTCATCCGGTTGCTCAGACTCGACAGGTACAGGTCCGTCATTCCGAGCACCACTTCCCGAAAGGTCTCCACCACGTCGATGATCTGAATCACGTGGTCGTAGCAGTCCCGGAGGTAGACGCGCACTTCTTCGCCCAGAAAGGGGCTGGGTTCACGGTAAAGAATCGAGAGGGCGTCGCGAAGGGGCCAGACGCTGCGACGGGCCGCCAACAGGTCCCTCTTGGATTCATGGATCCGCGCTACGAGGGTTGGCGTCGGCTGGACCAGGAGATTCTCTTCCAAGGCGGCGAGCTTCTCCCAGTAACGCTCGAGGATGGGAAAACACCCGTCGATTACGGCATCCAGGAGGGCGTAGGCGAGGAAATCGGTGCCTTCCGAGCGGATGCGCCCGGCGCCCAACCGGATTCTCTCCCGCACGGGGTCGTCGGGGCCTTCCCCCCGCCTTTCCTGAAAAGAGACGACAAAGCCCTTTCCCAGGAATAGGCTCATCTGCTCCGATTCAAGGCGGTCGTTGAGGACGAGCGGCCGGACCACGACGTACACGCTGTCCGGATACTGCTCAACCTTGGGCCGCTGGTGGGTGTGGAGGACGTCCTCCAGGGCCAGTTGGTGAAGGTTGAAGAGCGAGCCCAGACGCCCGATAACCTGGGCGTCCCCCAGCCCCTCCACATGAACCCAGAGGGCGGGCCACTTCCCGATGTAGGCGGCCAGGGCCTCAGGGTCTTCGGTCTCGACCTCGCGGAACCCGTCGGGCCCGTATGCGACGATGTGAAGGAGCGGTTTGGGGGCGCTCGGGTCCGCCACCAGGGTGCCGGGCGGGGCTCCCGGCGGGGTCTGGCGGCGAATCATGGCCTTGTGGCGGCGCCGGGCTGCGTGACTCCTCTTCGACATGGCTCCTCCACATCCGGATGGATCCATTCTAGCGAAGAGCGCTCGTGGATTGCCACGGCCTTGCGGGAGCTTCTCGCTCGAGGAGCCCCGGTGGATCGACGCGTCTAGTCCAGGCCCAGCTCCTCGCGGAGGGCTGTCTCCAGATCCGGGGTTCGAAACCGAAAGCCGTCCTTCTCGGCCCGCTTGGGAAGGACCTTCGCTCCGCTCAGCAGAAGGGCCTCCCCCATTTCGCCGAAGAGCAACTTCACGGCGGGAGCGGGCAGGGGAAGCAAGACCGGCCTGTGAAGGACCGTTCCGAGAGTCCGAGCGAAGTCACGGTTCGTCACGGGCAAGGGAGCCGTGGCATGGACCGGGCCTTCCAGGCCCGAGAACAGCAGGTGGTGAAGGAGTCCGACGAGATCGTCCAGGGCGATCCAGCTCATGTACTGCCTACCCGAGCCCACCGGGCCGCCCAGGCCCGCCCGGAAGGGGGGGAGGATCTTGGGAAGGGCCCCGCCCGCCGCGCTGAGGACCACGCCGATCCGGGCGTGAACCACCCGGATCCCCGCCGTCCGGGCGGGATCGGCGGCGGCCTCCCACTCGCGGCAGACCTCGCTGAGGAAGCCCTCGCCGGCGGGGCTGGTTTCGTCGAGGCTTTCCCCCCCGCGGTCTCCGTAATAGCCGATGGCGGAGGCGCAGATCAGGGTCGGGGGCTTTCGCTTCAAGCCGGCGAGGGTCCTGCAGAGAAGCCCGGTTCCGGCGACGCGGCTGTCCCGGATGGCGGCCTTTCGGCGAGCGGTCCAACGCCCGGAGGCGATGTTCTCTCCGGCCAGGTGAACCACCGCATCGAGTCCCTCCAGGGAGGGCGCGTCGATCTCCCCTTTCGCCGGGTCCCACCGGGCCTCCCCTTCGCCCGCAGGACGGCGGACCAGACGCAGGACCCGGTGGCCGCCCGAGGACAGAAAGGCACACAGGGCGCCGCCCACGAGTCCGGAACCGCCCGTGACGGCCACCGAGAGGCGAGGGCGGTCCGCGAAGGCCGCGTGGCGGAGGAGATCCTCGCGGGTCCGCCGGTGGCGGAAGGCGAAGAGCCGCTCCACGTCCCTGGCCACCAGCGGGCCTCCTGCGAGACGGCCTGCGATCCCGAAGGGCAGGTCGTAGGTCAGGCGATCGCGAAGGAGGCTGCCGCCGCCTGGGTCCGGCAGACATTCGTGCCGATGTTCCCATCGCTTAAAGGGCCCGCTTACCTGGCGGTCCGTGAAGTAGCGGCCTTCCTCCCACTCGCCGTGTTCCGCGCGCCAGCGAAGCCAGAGGGGGCCCTTCCGGACCGCGAGGTCCAGCCGCCCTCCGGGGCCGATGCCGCCAGTTCGGGACAGGATGCGTACGCGCTGCCAGGGCGGCACAAGGCGCTCGAAGGCGCCCTCCCGAGCGTGCCATTCGAAGAGATCCTCGGGCGAGACCGGCATGGGCGTCTGTTTTTCAAATACGGCCATGAACGCCTACCCTCCCTTGACTCAAGGCCCTTCGGGGGCCCATTCCCTCGGCCGGCGAAGCACCTCCATGAGGCGTCCCTCGGGGCTTTCAGTCGGGGGCTCCTTCCAAGTCTCCCACCGGGCCACAGGGGGGAGGGACATGAGGACGCTCTCCGTTCTCCCCCCGGTTTCCAGGCCGAAGCGCGTGCCCCGGTCGTGGAGCAGATTGAACTCCACGTACCGGCCTCTGCGTAGGAGTTGCCAAAGCCGCTCCGCCTCCGTATGCGGTTGCCGACACCTGCGCTCGAGGATGGGAAGGTAGGACTCCAGAAAGGCACCGGCGCAGTCGGCCGCGAAGGCGAGCAGACGCTCCGCGGGCCGGTCCCGAAGGTCGTCGAAGAAAATCCCCCCCAGGCCCCGGGCTTCCCCCCGGTGGGGCAGGTAGAAATACTCGTCGCAGGCGCGTTTGAAGCGGGGGTAGAAGCCGCGGTCGTGGCGATCGCAAGCCCCCTTCAACGCGCCGTGGAAATGCCTCGCGTCCTCCTCGTAGAGCACGAACGGGGTGAGGTCCGAGCCCCCGCCGAACCACCAGGAGCCGGGCTCCCCATCCCCTCCGCGTTCGATGTAGCGGTAGTTGGCATGAACCGTGGGCGCGTGGGGGTTGCGGGGATGAAGCACCAGGCTGAGGCCCACGGCCCGGAAGGAGAGATCGTCCTGTGCCAGGTCCCGTCCGCCGCCCATGGACCGTGCGGAAGCGGAGGAGAGGGTTCCGTGGACCGAGGATACGTTCACGCCGGCCCTCTCGAGAACCTCCCCACCCTCCAGGACGCGGCTCTCCCCTCCCCCCCCTCCGGGGCGCTCCCAGGCCTCGCGCAGGAAGCGCCCTCCGTCCAGGGCCTCCAGTGCCCGGCAGATAGCCTCCTGGGCCTGACTGACGATCGTTGCCATGGCTTCGCGGGCGTCGGACACCTTCGACCCTCCGCGATAGGAACCCCTCCGGCGGGGAGACTCTTCCCTTACCCAGGGTTCAGCTTTCCTCGTCGTCCTCCGGGTCCACGAGAAGCGCGTCCTCGATCCGTTCGATGAGGGCGTCCAAGAGCTTCTGCTTCTCCGGGTCTCGCGCACGGTTCGAGGTCACCGAGAGCAACCCGGCGATCTCCTCCCACTCCTCCTCCTCGAGGGCCACCGCAAAGCGCTTACCCTTGGGGGCCACGGCGCGCCGAAACGCCTCCTCCATCCCCAGATTCTTGGCCGCCTCCGCGAGGGCCGCCTTTTCCAAGGGCCCCACGGTGAGAGTCACGAGGATGCGTTCCTCCGGAGTCTCCCCTGCCATGCCGACCTCCCTGGCTCCTGACGCTCCGGTCCCCTCGGACCGGCGGGCGCCCCTCCGGCACCCGTCCCTCATCCGGGACGCGCCCCTATTCTTCCACGGAACCATACGCCTTCCAATGCGGGGCTTTTCATGGACCCCGAACCGCGGTAGAGTGACCCGCGGGTGGGGTTATGGGAGGGGGTGCGGCGCCGCCCGGCGCTCGTTCCCCCTCCCGCTCGCTTACCAAGCCTCGTCGGAGGTGAAGGTGGACGCCGAATCCCGACTCCAGCCGGTGCCGCCGAAGGAAGAAATCCGCGTGGGAATCTCCACGTGCCTTCTGGGCCGAAACGTCCGCTTCGACGGCGGCCACAAGCACGACCCTTTCCTCACCGCCACGGTAGGCCCCTTCGTCACCTACGTTCCCGTTTGTCCCGAGGTGGAAGTGGGAATGGGAACGCCGCGGGAGAGCATCCGCCTGGAACGGCACGGGGAGGCCGTACGGCTGGTGGCCCCCAAGAGCGGCACGGACCACACGGAGGCCATGACCTCCTATGCGCGCCGGCGGGTGGCCGCTCTGGCGGGGGAAGACCTCTCGGGCTACATCCTCAAGAAGGATTCGCCCTCCTGCGGGATGGAGCGCGTGCGAGTCTACGGCGCCACCGGCATGGCGGAGCGAAAAGGGAGGGGCCTCTTCGCCGAGGAGCTTCTTCGGGCCTATCCCCTTCTTCCCGTGGAAGAAGAGGGGCGCCTCAACGACCCGCGACTGCGCGACAACTTCTTCGTCCGCGTCTTTGCCTACCGCCGCCTGAAGGCCCTCTTTTCGGGACGCTGGACCGTGGGAAAGCTGGTGGCCTTTCACACAGCCGAAAAGCTACTGCTCCTCGCCCACGACCCCAAGGGCTACTCCCAGCTGGGACGCCTGGTGGCCGGCGCCAAGGGGAGGCCCCGCGAGGAGGTATCCCGGGACTACGCGCGCACCTTCATGGCCTCCCTGGCTCGCCTGGCGACGACCAAGAAAAACGTCAACGTGCTCCAGCACATGGCCGGGTACTTCCGGGAAACGCTCTCCCCCGCCGAGCGCCGCGAACTCCACGGCGTCATCGAGGATTACGCCGCCGGCCTCGTGCCCCTCGTCGTGCCCCTCACCCTCTTCCGCCATTACGTCCGCCTCCACGACGTGGCCTATTTGCGCGGCCAGACTTACCTGGAGCCATCGCCCAAGGAACTCATGCTGAGAAACCACGTTTGAGGCGCTCCCCCGGCCCGTAACCGCTGGAATTCCCTTGTCGTTTCTGCTAGCATGACCCCCTGATCGCCGGCGGGAAGTTCCCGGGGCGGCCGTCTCGGGGCCTCGCCGGTTTCCTCGCGCTTCCGGAGGTCCCCCATGACGTGCACCACCCACGAGTTCATCGAAGTGGACGAGCGCTACGGCGCGCACAACTACCACCCGCTTCCCGTTGTCATCCAGCGCGCCGAGCGCTGCTGGGTCTGGGATGTGGAGGGCAGGAAGTACCTCGACTGCCTCTCCGCCTATTCGGCCGTGAACCAGGGGCACCGCCATCCCAGAATCGTGGAGGCCCTCAAGGCGCAGGCGGACCGCGTCACGCTCACCTCCAGGGCCTTTCACAACGACCAGATGGGCCCCTGGCTCAAGCTTCTTTGCGAAATCACGGGTTACCAGAAGGCCCTCCCCATGAACACGGGCGCGGAGGCCGTAGAAACGGCCATCAAGGCGGCGCGCAAGTGGGGCCAGTACGTGAAGGGCGTCCCCGAGGGTAAGCAGGAGATCGTGGTCTGCGAACAGAATTTCCACGGCCGCACCACCACCATCGTGGGCTTCTCCTCCGACAAGCAGACCCGGGACGGCTTCGGCCCCCACACCCCCGGTTTCCCCATGATTCCCTACGGGGACGCCCGGGCCCTCGAAGCCGCCATCACGCCCAACACCGTCGGTTTTCTCGTGGAGCCCATCCAGGGGGAGGCCGGGGTTGTGGTTCCGCCGGAGGGCTACCTCAAGGTCGTCCGCGAGATCTGCTCGAAGAACAACGTTCTCATGCTGGCGGATGAGGTCCAGACGGGCTTCTGCAGGACGGGCCGCTGGTTCGCCTGCGACTGGGAGGCCGTGAAGCCCGACATCATGATCCTGGGCAAGGCCCTCGGGGGAGGGCTCTTCCCGGTCTCCGCCATCGTAGCCGACGAACCCGTCATGGGCGTGTTCACTCCGGGAGACCACGGGTCCACCTTCGGAGGCAACCCCCTGGCCGCGGCCATTTCGAAGGCGGCCCTGGAAGTCCTCCGGGACGAGGCCCTGGACAAGCGCGCGGCCGAACTGGGCCCCTATTTCATGGACCGCCTCCGGGCCCTGAACAGTCCCCGCATCGAGAAGGTCCGAGGGAAGGGCCTCCTGATCGGCGTGGTCATCCGCGACTCCGCCGGCCCCGCCCGTCCCTACTGCATGAAGATGATGGAGCAGGGAATTCTCGCCAAGGACACCCACGAGCAGGTCATCCGCTTCGCGCCCGCCCTCGTGATCACGAAGGAGGAGATCGACTGGGCCGTGGAGACCATCGGCCGGGTCCTCGCCTGATACGGACGAACCGCGAATCGGGGGGCCGTCTCCGAGCGGAGACGGCCCCCTTCCATCATGGAGGCAGGCAGGTGCCTGGGAGAAGGAAAAGGTACCCTGTCCCGCTCTGGAAAAAGGCCGCGGTGCGACCGGGCGGGGCGCCGTGAGCGGGTCAATGGGAGGACGGAGCTTGCCGGTGCTGGCTCTCGTGGCGGTGACCGCCATCTGGGGCTGGAGCTTCCTCCTGGTCAAGGAATCGGTGGCCGTCTACCCGGTCTTCCCCTTCCTCGCCATCCGATTCACTCTGGCGGCGGCGATCCTCTCTCCCTTCCTCCTGCGCCGCCTGCGCGCCCTGACCCCCGAAGCCGTCCGGGGGGGCGCCCTCATGGGCGTCGCGCTCTTCTCGGGCTACGCCTTTCAGACCCTGGGCCTCCTGTACACAAGCGCCGCCCATAGCGGGTTCATCACGGGCCTCTTCGTCGTCCTCACCCCCGTGTTCCAGGTCGTTCTGACGCGGAAGTCGCCGCCCGCAGGCGCGTGGGCCGCCGTGGCGCTGGCCACCGCGGGATTGGGGCTCCTCTCCTGGCCCAAAGGTGGAGAGCCTTTCAATTTCGGCGACCTGCTCAGCGTCTGCTGCGCCGCCGTGTACGCGGTGCATCTTCTTATCACGTCCCACATGGCCCGCCGCCACGACACCGGCGTCCTCACCCTTGTCCAGGTGGCCACGGTGGCGGTGCTCGGGTGGGCTCTCTCGGCGCTCGGGTCGGGCCCACTCTGGCCCATCCCCTCCCCCGCCCTGAGGGGCATTCTCCTCACGGCCCTCCTCGCCACCGCCCTGGCCTACACCGTCCAGACGACCTTCCAACGCCACACATCCGCCATCCAGACGGCCGTCATCTTTACGATGGAGCCTGTCTTTGCGGGCCTGTTCGCGGTGCTCCTCGGCGGGGAGCACCTGGGCGCGCGCGGCCTCGCCGGCGGGGCTCTCATCGTCGCCGCCATGCTCCTGGGGCAGATGGCCGAAAACGCGGCGCGCGCCGCCGAACGGCGGGCCGCCCCACCGGGGCGCTGAGGCTTCCCCCGCGCCCTTTTCCAGCCGATCTCTGTCACGTGTTAATTGGTTATTGGTGTCCAGGCTTGCGGGTGTTTCTGTATGCCTACTTTCCTGTCTCCCCGCCTCCGCCTCTTACCCGCCCACGTATTCACGGAGGAGAAGAACGGCGCCTTCGGAGATGTCCGCGAAGCCGAGGCCGAAACCCCGAGGCGGCGCCGTGCGCACCACCATGGCCTCCACGCGGATTTCCCGCCTTTCACCGTTTCGCGGGATGTGGAAGCGAAGGCCCAGGCGGTCCCCGATTTCGAGGCGGGCGTCGCTCACGATGAACGCCCCGGAGGCCGAGACATCCATCACCATGGCCTTGATCTCCCTCCGGCCCACCACCAGCGTTCCCGGGCTTTCGAGCGGCCTCCGGGCATCCTTGCGCACACGGAGGGGCACGTAGCGCGTCACGATCTGCAGGAAGGTCCCCTCGTCCACCGGCTTCTTCACGAATTCCTGTGCCCCCGCCTCCAGGGCCGCCTGCCGGTAATCGTTTCCCGAGAGGATCACCACCGGTATCTCCTTGAGGCCAGGCGTGGCGCTCAGATAGCGGGCCGCCTCGAGGCCCGTCATTTCGGGCATCTCCACGTCCAGAAGAATCAGATGCGGATGGGCCTGCTGGGCCACCTTGATGGCCTCGAGCCCCGTCGTGGCCGTGAGGATCTGACAATCCGCCCGACGAAGGAAGGTCTTTTCCAAGTCCAGGAACGCCCGCATATCATCCACGATCAGGAGTTTCATCGCGCCCTCCCATGCGGCATTCCTACTGTAACACGAGCCCTTCGGGACGGCGAAGGCGCGCCCAATTAGCGGAAAACCGGTTCGACTTTCCCATCCGTTGACCGGGAAATGGAAAGAAGGCCGCCCGAGGGCGGCCTTCCTGTCAGCCGTTTTGGAGCGGGGAACTACCGGCCGCCCTTCGCGATGTGGTTGAGGAGTCCGCCGTCTTTGAGGATGGCGGCCTGCCGCGGCGTGACGTCGGCCTTGGCTCGAAAGGAGAATCCCCTGGTGGTGTCCTTCACCGTGAAGATCCGGTCGCCGTCGAGGGCGGCGTGGATGCCCTCGATCACGAAGCCGTCGCCCTGCTCGATACGGTCGTAGTCGGCGGGGTCGAGGAACAGGAGGGGAAGGATCCCGAAGTTCACGAGGTTGGCTCGATGGATTCGCTCGATGGCCTTGGCGAAGACGGCCTTGACCCCAAGGAAGGAGGGGCAGATGGCGGCGTGTTCCCGGGAAGAGCCCTGGCCGTAGGAGTCGCCGCCCACGACGAAGCCGCCGCCCTTCTCCTTGGCCCGAGCCGCGAAGGCCGGATCCACGCCGATGAAGACCACCTCGGCGTACTTGGGGATGTTGGAGCGGTATTTGAGGTACTGGCCGGCGGGCATGATGTGGTCGGTGGTGATCTTGTCGCCCACCTTGAGCAGGACGCTTTTCTCCAGCCGGTCGGGCAGGGCCTCGGTCTTGGGCGGCGCGCCGATGTTGGGGCCGCGCACGACTTCGACCCGGGAGCCGTCGGCGGGAGGAACGAGGACCATGGAGTCGTCGATCACGAACTCGGCCGGCATATCCACCTCCACCGGGGAGATGCCGAGGGCGCGCGGGTCGGTGAACTCTCCCGTCAGGGCGCAGGCGGCGCAGGTCTCGGGGCTGGCGAGGAAAATCATGGCGTCCGCCGTTCCCGAGCGGCCCTTGAAGTTGCGGTTGTTGGATCGGACCGAAACCTCGCCCGAGCCGGGGGCGTGGCCCGAGCCGATACAGAAGCCGCAGGCGCTCTCGGCCACGCGGGCGCCGGCTTGGAGGAAAGCCGTGAGGAACCCGCGGTTGGCGGCCTCCATCTCCACCTGGCGGGAGCCGGGGGCCACGACCAGCTCCACGTCGGGGTGGACCTTCCTCCCCTTGAGCATGTGCGCGAGCACCGCGAGGTCCCTCAGGGAGGAGTTGGTGCAGGATCCGACGCAGACCTGGTGCACCTTCTGCCCCTTGAGGGACGCCACGGTGGCCACGTTGTCGGGGCTGTGGGGCTGGGCCACCAGGGGTTCCAGGGAGGAGAGGTCGATCTCGATGACTTGATCGTAGACGGCGTCGGGATCGGCCTCCAACCGGGTCCAAACCCCTTCCCGCTTCTGGGCCTTAAGGAAGGCGAGGGTCTGGTCGTCGCTTGGAAAGACCGACGTGGTGACGCCCAGCTCGGCTCCCATGTTCGTGATGGTGGCGCGCTCGGGCACGGTGAGGTGCTTCAGGGCAGGACCGGCGTACTCCACGATCTTCCCCACGTTGCCTTTGGTGGTCATGATCGAAAGGAGCTTCAGGATCACGTCCTTGGCGGAGACGAAGGGTTGAAAGCGGCCCGTGAGGTTCACCTTCACCACCTTGGGCCGCGGCATGTAGAAGGCGCCTCCGCCCATGGCCACGGCCACGTCCAGCCCGCCCACGCCGATGGCGATCATTCCGATGCCGCCTCCCGTGGGGGTGTGGCTGTCGGAGCCGAGGAGGGTCTTGCCCGGAACCCCGAAGCGCTCCACGTGAACCTGGTGGCAGATGCCGTTCCCGGCCTTGCTGTAATGGATGCCGTACCGGGCGGCCACGGTTTGGAGGTAGCGGTGGTCGTCCGCATTCTCAAAGCCCACCTGAAGCGTGTTGTGGTCCACGTAGGAGACCGAGAGCTCGGTCTTCACGCGGGGTATGCCCATGGTCTCGAACTGCAGGTAGGCCATGGTGCCCGTAGCGTCCTGGGTGAGCGTCTGATCCACCCGGATGGCGATCTCGTCGCCCGAATAGAGGTCACCTTCCACCAGATGGGCCTTGAGGATTTTCTGGACCAGGTTCTCGGCCATGCGCGCCTCCACGTTTGTGTGCGTTTCCCCCCGGAAAAAGAGGGGCCATTCTAGGGAGGGGGCGCGGGGGTGTCAAGGAGAGGGCCCGGGGAGGCCCTTTCGCCTCGGCCTCCGGGAATCGGTCCCCCGGGCCCGTTCCAGCGATGAGATCCCCTCCGGTGGCCTTTCCAGGGCAGGAATCGCCCGTTTCGTCGAGGAACGTCGATCCGGGCGGCCCGTGCTACAGTATGTGCCTTCGGAGAGGGACCCATGGACATGGAACCGGTGGAGTACGGGATCATTGGAGGGACGGGGCTCTACGAAATGCCCGGCTTCGAGGAGTCGGCGAGGGTCCGTCTGAGGACACCTTTCGGCGAGCCCTCGGACGCCTACGTGATGGGACGCCTCTCCGGCCGGCGGGTGGCCTTTCTCGCCCGCCACGGGGAGGGCCACCGGATCCTCCCCTCGGAGATCAACTTCCGGGCCAACGTTTACGGCTTCAAGATCCTGGGGGCATCGGCCGTCCTCTCCGCCTCGGCCGTAGGCAGCCTGAAGGAAAAGTACGTGCCCGGTCATGCGGTGGTGCCCGACCAGCTCGTGGACCGCACGCGCCACCGGGCGGACACCTTCTTCGGCGAGGGCATCGTGGCCCACGCGAGCCTCGCCGAGCCCTTCTGTCCCTCCCTGAGGGCCCGGCTCCTCGATTCATGCCGGAGCCTGGGAGTCCAGGCTCACGACGGCGGAACGTACCTCTGCATGGAGGGCCCCCTCTTTTCCACCCGGGCCGAGAGCCTCCTGTACCGGGCCTGGGGCATGGACGTCATCGGCATGACCAACGCCCAGGAGGCCAAGCTCTGCCGGGAGGCCGAAATGTGTTACGCCTCCCTCGCTCTGGTCACGGACTTCGATTGCTGGCACCCCGATCACGCCTCCGTAAAGATCGAAGACGTCCTGCGAATTCTGGGTCAGAACAGCGAGCGGGCCCGGGCCGTCCTCGCCGCCGCCGTCGCCTCCCCTCCCCCCTCGGAGGCGTGCTTCTGCCGGACCGCCCTCACCAACGCGGTGGTGACCCGCCGGGAGGCCTGGCCCGAAGCCACGGCCCAGCGGCTCCGCCCCCTTCTCCAGCGCCTTCTCGGGGAGGGAGAGAAGCCATGAATCTCCTCATCGTGGGTACGGTGGCCTACGACAGCGTGAAGACCCCCTTCGGCGCGCGCGAACGCATCCTCGGCGGATCGGCGGCCTACTGCGCCACGTCGGCCTCCTATTTCACGGATGCCGGCATCCTGGCCGTGGTGGGCGAGGACTTCGAGGAGGCGGACCGCCGCCTTCTGGAGGAAAGGGGCGTGGACCTGGCCGGGCTGACCACGTTGCCCGGACAAAAGTGCTTCCACTGGAAGGGTGAATACGGCTTTGACCTGAATGAGGCCCGCACCCTTCGCACGGACTTGAATGTCCTGACCGCCTTCGATCCCGTCGTTCCCGACGCCTGGCGCGAGGTCCCGTACGTATTCCTGGCCAATATGGACCCGAAGGCCCAGGCGAAGGTCCTCGATCAGGTGGAAGCGCCCCGCCTCGTGGCCGCGGACACCATGAACTACTGGATCGAGAACGCCCGGGAGGATCTCCAGGCCCTGCTTCCCAGGATTGACATCCTGGTCATCAACGAGGCCGAATCCAGGCAGTTGTCCGGAGAGGCGAACCTCCTCAAGGCCGCCCGAAAGATCCTGACCTGGGGACCCAGAAGCCTCATCGTGAAGAGGGGGGAATACGGCGTCCTGGCGGTTTCGGCGGAGGCCCTCTTCGCCGCGCCCGGCTACCCGCTGGAAAACGTCTTCGACCCCACGGGGGCCGGCGACTCCTTCGCGGGCGGCTTCATGGGACGCCTGGCCTCGAACGGGACCGCCGATGCCGACGCCATCCGCCAGGCCATCATCCTGGGGAGCGTGATGGCGTCCTTCAACGTGGAGGACTTCTCCATGACCCGACTCGCGGCCCTCTCCTGGCCCGAGATCGCCGAGCGGTACCAGGCCTTCCGGAGGCTCACGCGCTTCGAGGACCTGTAAGAACAGCCCTGGACGATGGACGGGAGACGAGAGACGTTAAGCATGAGACGGTAGATGACGGACGGATCTCCCAGTCCCCTGGTCCCCCGGTCCCTCAGTCACCCGGTCCCGTAGTATACTGTTCATGGTGGGCGGACATGCCCGCGCGTCGCGGAGGGAGGATCGCATGGTCAAGACCATAGAAGGCGCCCTTTCGGCCAAGGGCTTCCGCTTCGGGATCGTGGTGAGCCGCTTCAACGAGTTTTTCTCCAACAAGCTCCTGGATGGCGCCCTGGACTGCCTGGCCCGTCACGGCGCCGACGAGAAGGCCATCGCGGTGGCCTGGGTCCCGGGCGGCTTCGAGATCCCGCTGGTGGCCAAGAAAATGGCCGAGAGCAACAAGTACGACGCGGTCATCGCCCTGGGCGCCCTGATCCGGGGGAACACCCCCCATTTCGAGTACATCGCCGCCGAGGTGGCCAAGGGGCTGGCCGTGACGGCCCTGGAGACGGGCAAGCCCGTCCTGTTCGGGGTCATCACCACGGACACCCTTGAGCAGGCCATAGAGCGCTCGGGCACCAAGGCCGGCAACAAGGGATTCGACGCGGCCCTGGCAGCCATCGAGATGGTCAACCTGTACAAGGCCCTGTGATGGGCATCCGCCGCGAGGGGCGAGAACTGGCGCTGGACTACATCTACCAGCTCGACCTGGGCGTCGAGGATCTGGCCTCCGTGCTTCCGCTACTGGAACGGGAACGGCGGGGATCGAAGCGCGTGAGGGACTTCGCCAAGTCCCTCGTGGAAGGGGTGTGGACCCACCGGGAGGAGATCGACGCCCTCCTCCGCCGGCACCTCCTCCACTGGAAGCTCGAGCGTCTGACCCGGACGGACCGCGGCCTCCTCCGCCTCGCCGCCTACGAGATGGTCTTCGACCCCGAGGTCCCATCCAAGGTGGCCATCAACGAAGCGGTGGAAATCGGGAAAAAGTATGGCGGAGACGAGTCGGGCAAGTTCCTGAACGGCGTCCTGGATGCCATTCATCGCGCATCGCTGTAGCCTCGTCTCTCTCCTCCTCATCGTTCTCGGCGCCGCGCCTTCGCGGGCGGAGGAGGGCGTGGGATGGGTCTCGGGTTGGGCCCAGGCGGCCTACCGGCTCGACGCTCCCGGCGCCCCCGCGCCTCCGGCGGTGGAGGTGAACGGGTTCCGCCAGGAGGTCCTTCCCGAGGGCGGTGGATGGGAAATCCGCGTCCAGGTTTCCGCCGGGCCCCTCGGCGTGCGCACCCCCTTTGCCGCGCGGCCCCTTCCCCCCTCACCCCAGCTCCCCCAGGCGTTCCGGGAGCGCCTGGGGCGCTCCCTCTCGGCTAGCAAGCGCCTGGACGAAGCCCTCGTGGCGATTCTGGAGACCATGCGCTCCGCCCTGGAATACGACGAGGCCGCCGGCTTTGAAGAAACGCCAGAGGAAGTTCTTCGAAAAGGGCGGGCCTCGTGCATCGGGTTCTCCCGAACCGCCCGCTTTCTCCTGGACTCCCAGGGGCTGACGAGCCGTTACGTGATCGGTCTGCGCGCTCCCGCCTCCCGGGAACTCATGCGGCTTGAGGGCGGGCGGCTCCACGCCTGGCTGGAAGTGGCCCTTCCAGGAATCGGCGCGGTGTACTGCGACCCTCTCCTTTCGGTCGGATGGGTGCCCCAGCGATACGTAGCCCTCCGTGCGGGCGACACCCTCGAACCCGGGGACCTTCAGGCCTACAAAGGGGGCCGGCTGGTGACTCGCTCCACCAAAGATCGTCTGGCTTTCGAGCCTCCCCAGGGGGGGCCTTGCCGGCTCTGGGCCCGCCCGAACGTGGCGGCATCCACGGGGGGGCTGATCCACGGCAAGTTCCTCGGCGAAGGAGACCGTCCCCTCGAAGGGAGGGCCCGTTTGGAGGGGGACGGCCTGGCCGTTTCCATGGACCTGTGGGAGGGCAATTTCTTCTTTCGGGACCTCGTTCCAGGCCGATACGGCCTGGTGGTCGAGTCGCCGGGTTCCAAGCCGCTCCGAGCCTCGGTGGTGCTGGGACCGATGGACAAGCGGTTCCTGGTCCTCTATAGTCAAAGCCTGGGAGAGCCAGGGAAGCGGAGCACGCCATGAGCTTGGGCGGAAGCCTGGAAGACCTCTCACTTCTGGACATCCTCCAGATCGTCAACGTGTCCCGCCGCACGGGCGTCCTTCGGCTGACGATCCCGAAGTCGGGCGTGTCGTACGTCTATTTTCATCAGGGAAACCTGGCCGATATTGTTGGAGATTTCGAGGAACGCAACTTCCTCGGCTATTTTGAGTCCACGGGGCTGGTGGAAGCGGGCGAGATCGCCGAGGCCCGCCGACGCGCCGCCGGGGATCCTTCGAGGGTCCTCCAGCGCCTCCTCGACACGGGCGCTCTCAACCCCCAACTCGTAGAACAGGCGCGGAGGCTGGAACTGGCGCGCCGGCTCAAGTTCCTCACACAACAGACCCGCGGCGAGTTCGCCTTCTTCTTGACGGAGAGCGAAGACCCCGTGGGCGGGGAGGCCCCTCCACCCTTCTGCCCCCTTGCCAGAGCGCTGTCTCCACAGGTGCTTCTGACCCAGACGCTGGCGGATTCCGCCCTGGCCGACGTGGCTGTCCCTCCGAGGCCGCCCTCGCCTCCCCCCGCTCCGGTGTCCGTCCCCGAGGTCCTTCCCCCCACCCCGCCGCGGCCGAAGCCCCCCGCGCCTGCTCCGGCTCCCCCCGTGTTGGAGGACACGAAGGAGCCCCCTCGGTCCCCCTCGGACCAGGCACCTGCGCCGCCGCGGACCCTCCGGGTGTCCCCTCCACGAAACCGGCTCACGGTCTTGCTTTGCGCCGACGAGTCCACCTTCCGCCACCTCCTCAAGAAGCGCCTCATCGAGCACTTTGAGGACGTGGCGACGGCGGCCAGCTTCGAGGATTATTCCGCGGCGTGCAGGAGGCTCCTCGCGGAGAAGCGTCCCTTCGTCTCCCTGGTGGACCTGCTCATGTCCACCCGGAGCGGCGAAGGATACCTGGGCGGCCTCGAAGTCCTTCAAGAGTCGGTCCAGAGCTTTCCGCAGGTGAAGGTTCTCCTGATGACGGACCTGAGCGACGACGCGCTCCTGGGAATGGCCCGTCGCCATGGAGCCTCCGCCATCCTCGAGAAGCCTGGGCTGGCCCGCCTCCGGGTGGACGAGTTCGAAAAGTCCATCGAATCCTTCGCCAAGACCTTCTGTGACGAGGTGGACCGCCTCGTTCCTCCCGTGGAAGAAGAGGTGGTGACCTTCCTCCACGACCTGGGCGCCGAGTCCCCGGCCCCCGGGGACCGGATCCGCGACCAGCTCTCCCTCCTGAAGGGCCTCATGGGCGAACTCGCCAGTCCCAAAGAATCCAGCGAGATCTCGCTCCTTGTCCTTCGTCTGGCCGCCGAGTATTTCGATCGCGCCATCCTCTTCCTGGTCCGGAGGGAGGCCTACATCGGCCTCGGGGGGTTCGGCGAGACGGGGGATCCCGAACTCATGATGGCCAAGGTGCGGCGCCTGAAGATTCCCTCCGGTGCCGGATCCTTCCTGGACGGAGCCGTCACGGACCGCCTCACGGTCCTGAAGACCCGGGAGGACCTCTCGACCTTGGACCGCGATTTCACCGCCGCCATCGGCGCCATCGAGCCGTCCCGTCTGGCGGCCATACCCATGGTGAGCCGTGGGCGAGTGATCGCGCTCCTCTACGGCGACAACGGACGGGGAGGCGAGGAACTGCCCGACTTGACGGGCATGGAGATCTTCATGGCCCAGGCTGGCCTGGCCATGGAGAAGGCCCTCCTCGAAATGCAGATCATGAACCTCAAGCGCAGCATCCCCCGGGAAATCGGCGACTGACCCTACCTCCTCCGAGGCGTCCTTGATTTGCAGGAAGGGCCGCCATAAACTGACCGGGACGCTCCATTGGCTTGTCCGGTCTGAACAGCGGGAGGGGGAATCCCATGTCAGAAAGGCGTTTAACCGCCCTCGGGCGGCATCGGTGGCCTTCCCTATTTGGTCTCGTCGCGGCCTCCACGGCGCTCTGGCTGGCCGGCTCGGCTTCGCTGAAGGCCGCCGATCCGCCGCCCGCCCCAGAGGGATGGCTCGAAACGGTCCAGCGCCAGCTCGAGGCGTCGGAGTACGAGATCTCCTGGCAAACCAGGACTTCCCTGAACGGCATTCCGGAGGCCTTTCAGGCGCCCAATCGGGCGCAAGGCTTCCGGACCTGCTTCGTGCCGGAAGGGATCTGGATCATCCCCCGCCGACCCTCCGAACCCTCCTGGAAGCTGGGCCTTCGCCTTCCCGGGGCCGATGCGGCAAACCCTCCCCTTCCCCGCGTTGACGGCGCGGTTGCGCTGTTTGAGCGACCAGGGCTGGTTCTGAGCGTGGAGAACTCCCCGCGGGGCCTCCTTTTCAGGTGGACCCTCTCTGCGCAGGAAGGCCACGGGCAGGAAGCCAGGGTCCCCCTTCTGCGGCGCGTGGACGGCCTTTTGCCCTCCCTCGCCTCCGACGGACGAGCCATTGACTTTCGTGCCCCGGGAGGCGGTCCGGCCGTCCTTCGGTTGGGCGAGCTGAGGGCCGCCGATGCCGCGGGCCGGAGCCTTTCCGTCCGACTCGTCGGAACGAAGGGCCACGACTCGCGGCTCTTCGTCGCCTTCGGAGAAGCCCCTGCCTGGCCCGTCACCGTGGAAGCGCTGGCCACCGCCGCCTCCTGGACCGGCGAGGCCGATCAAGCCGACGCCAATTTCGGCTACGGCGCCGGGACGGCCGGGGACGTGAACGGCGACGGCTACTCGGACGTCATCGTGGGGGCTCCGGGGTACGACAACGGGCAGTCCGGCGAGGGCCGCGCGTACGTGTATTACGGGAGCGCCTCGGGGCTCGCCACGTCCCCTGCCTGGACGGCGGAGTCCGACATGGCCAATGCCTCCTTCGGGCGCGTCGTGGGAACGGCCGGGGACGTGAACGGCGACGGTTTCTCGGACGTGATCATCGGCGCGTCCGGTTACACGAACGGAGAATCCCTGGAGGGCGCGGCCTTCGTGTACCACGGCGGCCCTGGCGGCTTGTCCGCCACGCCCGACTGGACGGTCGAGGGCGGCCAGGCCGGGGCCCAGCTGGGCATGTCCGCCGGGACGGCCGGGGACGTGAACGGCGACGGGTATTCGGACGTTCTATCCGGCGCCTATTACTACGACGACGGGGAAACCGACGAAGGTGTGGTTTTCGTTTTTCACGGATCGCCGGCGGGCTTGAGCACGGGTTACGCCGCCTCTCTTCAAGCCAATCAAGCCTACGCCCGATTCGGAACCAGCGCGGGGACGGCCGGGGACGTGAACGGCGACGGATACGCGGACGTCATCGTGGGCGCCGACGGGTACGACGGCGCCTTTGGAGACGATGGGGGTGCCTTCGTGTTTCTCGGGTCCGCGTCGGGCCTCCTCACCCCACCCGCCCTGAGCGCCACATCGGGCCAAGCGTCTGCGGGATTTGGCATTTCCGTCGGCACGGCCGGAGACGTGAACGGAGACGGTTACGCCGACGTGGTCGTCGGCGCGCCCAACTATGACCTCGGTCAATCCAACGAAGGGGCCGCCTTCGTGTACCTGGGCGGATCTTCGGGACCTTCGGCCTCCCCGGCGTGGACCGGCCAGGCCGACCAAGCGGACGCCCGCTACGGCTTCTCCGTTTCCTCCGCAGGAGACGTGAACGGAGACACCTACGCCGACCTCCTGATCGGATCTATGTATTTCACCAACGGGCAGTTCCGCGAAGGACGACTCTTCGTTTACCTGGGCGGGTCCGGCGGTCCCGCCGCCACGGCGTCCTGGACCGCGGAGAGCGACCAGAACACGGCCTGCCTGGGCTTCCCCGTGGCCACCGCAGGCGACGTGAACGGCGACGGCTACGCGGATATCATCGCGGGCGCCATGCTCTACGACAATGGCCAGGCGGACGAGGGACGCGCCTACGTCTTCCACGGGGGCCCCGACGGCCTTGGCGCCGCCTCCTCCTGGTCCACGGAGGGGAACCAGGCGAATGCCTACTGGGGCACCTCCCTCGCCTCCGCCGGCGACGTGAATGGCGACGGCTTCGATGATTTCCTCCTAGGCTCCAACGGCTTCGACACCGCAGGAGGCGCCAATGCGGGGAAGGTCGAGCTCTTCTTCGGAAGCGCCGGGGGCCCCGACGCCACGCCCGATTGGACCCTGGAAGGCACCCAGCCGGATGGCTGGCTCGGCGTCTCGGCGGCGGGAGCCGGAGACGTCAACGGCGACGGCTACGCCGACGTCCTCATCGGGGAGGCGGGGTACAGCAACGGCCAGACCCGCGAGGGGCGCGCGCTCCTGTTCCTGGGTTCCCCATCGGGTCTGGGAGGATCCCCGGACTGGGCCTTCGAATCGAATCTCGCTTACCGGACGATGGGCAATCCCGTGGCCTCCGCCGGAGACGTCAACGGCGACGGCTACGCCGACGTCCTCCTGGGAGCGCCCACTCTATGGGACTGCCATTGCCCGGGACGCGCCTACCTGTTTCACGGGTCGCCCGCCGGATTGGCCGCCTCTCCCGATTGGACGGCCGCCAGCGACCAGGCCGAGGCGTGGTTCGGAAACTCAGTGGGTTCCGCGGGGGACGTGAACGGCGACGGATTCTCGGACGTGTTTGTGGCCGAATACGCCTACAACGGCGACCGGGGGCGCGTCTTCGTCTGGTACGGCTCCACCTCGGGCCTCGGTGATGCCGGCACGCCCGCCAACTTCGACTGGTCCGCCGCGAGCGACGGCGAGTCCGAACGCTTCGGATGGCGCGCGGCGGGCGCTGGAGATGTGAACGGAGACGGCTACTCGGACCTCCTCGTGGGGGCCCCGAATCACTCTTCCGGTCAAATCCACGAGGGGCGGGTGTGCCTCTTCCAGGGCTCGGCGTCGGGCCTGGCCGCCACGCCGTCTTGGGCCGCCGAATCCGATCAGGCCGACGCCCAGTTCGGGTACGGCCTTTCAGGCGGGGGAGACTGGAATGGCGACGGCTTTTCCGACTTCGCCGCCGGTGCACTCGCCTTCGACGGCTCCGCCGGGGCCAATTGCGGCAAGGCGTGGGCTTTCTATGGCTCCGTCACCGGTCCCTCCACGCCCTCCGCCACCACGTGGGAGGGCATCCAGGCCGGCGAGTTCTTCGGGCTGGCGGCTTCCTCCGCCGGGGACGTGGACGGAGACGGCAGAGCGGACCTCCTGATCTGCGCCCAAGGGTACGACAACGGGGAATCGGACGAAGGCCGAGTGGCCTTCTTCTACGGCGGCGGAGGGGGAGGAGGCCTTGCCCTGACCCCCGGGCAGAGACGCCTTGACGATTCGGCCCCCATCGGTCCCTTGGGCCTCTCCGACGACCGGGACGGCTTCCGGATCGCGGCCCTGGGCCGCTCCCCCTTCGGGCGCGGCAACCTCCGCCTTCAGACGGAGGTCAAGCCCTTCGGCGCGGCCTTCGACGGGACGGGGCTCCAGGTTTCTGCCTGGGCCGACTCGTCCCTCTCGGGCGCGGCTCTTCAGAACGCGATCACCGGTCTGGATGACGCCGGCGGGTACCACTGGCGGGCGCGGCTCCTCTTCGATCCGGTGACCCTTCCCTACCAAGGCTCTGGACGCTGGTTCAGCCCCCCCATCAACGGCTGGCCCGAGATGGACCTGCGCCTTCACGCCGAAGCGGACCTTCGAATCGCCTCCTTCACCGATTCTCCCGATCCCGTGAACAACCTGCAGGACCTCACATACGGCCTGACCATCGAGAATGACGGGCCCGATGAGGCCGAGGGCGCCATCGTCTCCCTCGTCCTGGCGCCCGCCGGGGTCTCCGTCGCCTTCGTCCCTGGCTCGAGCGACGCGCGGTGGGCCTGGGATGCGGGGACCATGACCCTCACCGCCGACCTGGGAACCCTGGCCGATGGGGTCTCCACCTCCCTCGACGCGGTCTTCACCGTTTCCGGGACCGGCTCCCTCGAGGCCGACGCCTCCGTCTCCTCCTCCACCACCGATCCCGATTCGGGAAACGACTCGGCCTCCGCCACGACTACCGTTTCGCCGATCGCGGACCTCGCCATCACCGCCTTCACCGATGCTCCCGACCCCGTTCCCGAGAACACCACCCTGACCTACACCCTCTCCCTGTCCAATGGAGGCCCCGACACCTCCTCAGCAACGGTCACGGAGACCTTCTCGCCCGTGGGGACCACCCTGACTTTCCTCCCCGGATCCAGCGACCCACGCTGGTCCTGGGACGCGGGAACCCTGACCTTGACGGCGTCCGTGGGCGCCATGGCCTCGGGCGCCACGGATTCGCTTTCCGCGGCCTTCACCGTGGGGCCTCCGGGGACGGCGGCCGCCCACGCGGAGGTGTCGGGCTCGGTGTTCGACCCTTCGGCGGCCAACAACTCCGCCGACGCTTCCACAACGATCTGCGATCCCACTCCGGGCGCCTTCACCGTCCTCCACCCGCCGGACGCCTCCGCTAGCCTCTCCACGAGCGCGGCCTTTTACTGGACGCCAAGCGACGGCGCCACGTCCTACGATCTCCGCCTGGGCACGACCAGCCCGCCTCCCCTTCACACCTCTGGGCTGACTGCGACGGAAACCTCGGTCGAGGGGCTGACGCCGGGAGCCACCTACTACTGGGACGTGGAGGCCCGAACGCCCTGCGGCGCGGTTCTCTCCTCGGACGGACCCCGGAGCTTCACCACGGGGTGCTTGACCCGGGTGGGGCGCTGGCCCGAGAAGCCGTATGGTATGGTCCGTTCCTCGGTGGTCTACGGTGCGTACGCCTATTATGGGAACGGCCTTTACTTGACGGTGCTGGAGGTTTCCGATCCCGCCCATCCTTCCGTCGTCCGGGAACTCCCCCTCCCCGCGCCAGTGGACGAAGGAGAGTTGCTCGTGGCGGAAGGGTATCTCTTCGCTCCCCTGACCAACGGAACGCTCACGATCTACGACCTTGCCGACCCGGAGACTCCCTCCGAGGTCTCAACCCTGGGCGGCTTCGCGGGCCTTCGAGGCGGGATGGAGTTCTACGGGGGCCTGCTCTACGCGGCGGACCAGACCTCGGGCCTGCGGGTCGTCAGCCTCTCCCCCCTCACCTCGCCTTCCATCATCGGGACCCTCGCCACCTCGCACGCCAGGGACCTCACTTTGTATGAGAAGGCCTTCACCAAGTACGCCTATGTGGTGGACGCCTACGACGGGCTGGTCGTGATGAACGTGACGAATCCCGCCGTCCCCGTGCTCCTCACCGCCGTGGATCTCGGGGATTGGCCCGAAAGCGTGGCCCGATCGGGCGAATACCTGTACGTGGCCGATGCCACCAACGGGATGAGGGTCTTCAGCCTCGCCAATCCGGCCCTTCCCGTGGAAGTGGGCTCCTACGTGACGCCCAACTACACCGAATGGGTCGTTCTTTCAGGAGCCACGGCCTTCCTGTGCGACGGTCCCGGCGGCATCAAGGCCCTGGACGTCACCATCCCCTCGGCGCCCGCGCTCCTGGGGCAGATCGACACGCCCGGCGTCGCCATGCATGTCTGGCTCGATGGGAGCCGGGCCTTCGTGGGCGACGATTTCGGGGGGCTCCGGATTCTCGACGTGTCCGCTCCCGCCGCCATGGGGGAACTGGGCTACCGGGACGATTCGGAGGAGTCCACGCTCTCTCTGCACACCAACGGGAGCCTCGCCTACGTGGCCAGGTATTCTGAAGGCCTCGCGGTCATGGACGTTTCGGACCCCTCCGCGCCCGTCCAACTCGGACTCTGGTCAAGGCCCGGGGGGTCCCTCCGCTCGGTGACGGTCTCGGGGAACACGGCCTTCGTATCCGAGCGATACGGGGGCCTCCACCTTGTGGACGTGAGCACTTCCGCGACGCCCGTCCTCCTCGGGTCGTACACGGACCGTTTCGGGTTCTCCTGCGCCGTGTCAGGCACCCTCGCCTACTTCTGCGCCAACACCTACGGCCTCGTGGTCCTGGACGTCTCCGACCCGGCCGACCCGCACGAGGTCTTCCGCCTGGACACGCCCGGAGGCGCGCGCATGGTGGCGCTGGACGCCGGTCGCGCCTACCTCGCCGACGCGAATGGAGGGCTGCGCATCCTGGACCTGTCGGATCCCGTCCATCCG